>JALFIR010000080.1:0-32100 GCA_022776215.1 Solobacterium sp.
GGTTCTAAGTCTTTCTTGCCTACGCTTAACCTATAACCTCACGATTATAAGTCCAAGGCTAGATACTGGCTTCTTGCTAGGAATTACCAGGTTAGGAGTTTCACCTAACTATGTTATATGCACCGAACTGGCGCTCCCTCGAACAAATTATACTTCTTAGCGTTATAATTTTAAACATGGACCAAAGTTATTTTAGGCAAGGCCTTAAAAACGGTTTACCCATTGGAATTGGATATTTTGCAGTTGCCTTCTCACTAGGTGTATTTGCAGGAAATGTAGGAATCAAACCCATACAAGGACTTATCGCATCACTTTTAACAAACGCATCAGCAGGTGAATATGCAGGCTTTATGGTAATAGCTTCTAACGCTACCTATATACACATGATAATAATGACAATCATTGCCTCTTTAAGATATCTTTTGATGTCTGCTGTCTTGTCTCAAAGATGTGATGAAAACATTACATTACTACATAGGCTTATTTTAAGTTTCTATATTACTGATGAAATCTTTGCAATCACTGTAGCTAAAAGTAAAAAGATTATACCTGAATATACCTTTGGCGCAATACTACCTGCTACAACACTATGGGGCTTAGGAACTCTATGTGGTATCCTTGCCGGTAATATCCTACCAGATAGAATCATATCAGGCCTATCGGTAGCTTTATATGGCATGTTTATCGCCATAATCATTCCACCTTGTAAAGAAGACAAAGCTGTTAAAATAGCCGTTATAACATCATTTATATTAAGCTTTTTAAGCACATATTATTTGCCAATCCTAAACAACCTTGATAGTGGATCAAGAACCATTATCCTAACAATATTAATATCACTAGTAGTAGCTAAAATAGCTCCAAGAGGACAAGAAGATGCATAATATCTGGACATATATTTTTATCATGGTTCTTACTACTTTTATCATAAGAGCCCTGCCCCTAATACTAATAAGAAAAGAGATTACAAATCCCTTCCTTAAATCATTTTTATATTATGTCCCTTATGTTACCCTAGCAGTAATGACCTTCCCAGCTATTATCGAAGCTACTAATTCTCCTATTGCAGGAGCTATTTCGTTAGTTGTTGGCATTATCGCCTCTATTAAAGGTATGAAACTAATGGGTGTAGCTTCAATGTGCGTTTTAACAGTCCTAATTGTTGAACTATTTATTTAATTGTCTTAACCACATGATTCAAAAGAATCGAAGTGGTCAAAGCACCAACCCCACCTGGTACTGGTGTAATATTCTTAACAAGTGGTTCCACCTCATCAAACAAGACATCACCACACAATTTATGTTTAACCTCATTATAATTTAATCCAACATCAATAATGGTCTGCTTACTATTAACATAATCCTTAGTCACTGATTCCATCTTACCTGTAGCACAAATTAAAATATCAGCTTCTCTACAAATTTCTTCAACATCAAGGCTTTTACTATGCACAATAGTAACCGTTGCGTTTTCTTTTAGTAACATCATACAAACAGGCTTACCAATAACAGCAGATCTACCAAGTACTACAGCCTTTTTACCACTTAATTCTATATTGTAATATTTTAATATTCTCATCACCGATTCAGCCGTACATGGTTTAAAGGCCTCATCATTATCTAAAAAACATGATGCTAAAGACAAATCTAAACAAGCATCAACATCCTTTTTGATAGATAAGTATTTATTGATATCTCTTTCACCAAATGGTAATGGTCTAAAGATTAAGATTGCATCTACATTTTCATCATTGTTTACTTTATCTAACGTATTATAAAAAACTTCACTAGCTACATCGGGCTCGAAGTTAAATTCTCTAACTTCAATTCCAAGCTTCTCACACTTTTTTAAAATTCCTCTTTCATAAGAAGAATCATTATCCTTATTACCAACTTTAAATAAAGCTAAGGTAACTTTTTTATCGCCTTTTAAAAGAAGGCTCTCTTCATCAATAGCCCTAGCTACCTCTTTACCACTTAATATATTTGCCATCTTATAGTCTTTCTAAAACATCATTATATGTTTGATTCGCAATTGCAGAATACTTAACAATCATCTTTTCACTCAATTGTTCAAGATTAGTCGCATATTCCCTATCTTTCATAAGCCTTGTGTTAACTAGAACATTTAGATAAGCACCCCTTAGAGTACCCAAAGCCAACGAAACTGAAGTGCCCACATCAGATACCATAATCTTAGAAGTAATGTCTTTTAAAATACTATCAAGTTCAATTACTCTAGCACTATATTTCATAATAGACAAAGGCGGAATTGCCGCATCCTGTAGACACTTTTCTAATTTAATCATATATTCAGGATCAGACTTATCCATAGAATAACATCTACTTAGCGGATAAAAAGCCTTGCAATCATCATTGATTGCCTCCAATAACTTTTCACTTAAATCTTTTAACTCAATAGATATTTTCCTTAATTGTCCCTCATATTCAAGATACTTCTTCTTACCATAAGTAAGCTCAATTGCCATATTGGCTAAAGAAGCTGATAAAGCACCAGCCAAAGCACTAGCACTACCACCGCCTGGTACAGCATCCTTTGAAGCTAAATTAGAATTAAACTCATAAATAGTCTTTTTATACATATTTCAATTCTAGCAAAAAGAAGACTAGTTGTCTTCTTTTATACTTTTTTCGATAGCTGCATTACCTGCATCATATCCTAAATTATCATAAAGAGAATATAGTTCGGTACTTACTAAGTGGAACTCACCATTATCATAAATTAAACGATAAGAATCACCATAATAATCCCAAACAGTTACATCGGTATCTTTATCCTTAGCTAGCTTGATGAAATCTTCAAATTTCAAGGCATCCATACCATAATTTGAAGTAATGCCATCCTTGCCATCATTATAAGTAATGACAAAAGGATGATAGTACTCATAATAATCAGTCTTTAGATAATTATCAAGAATATAATCACGATAAGATTCCATCATATCAACAAGTTCGTGATTCTTAGTTGAAGTAACCACCGATAAACTAAAGGAACCAGATTCCATATAAGACTTATCCTCATCATTTAGACTCTTGAAGAATTCATAATATTCAGATTCGTTATCCTCACCGATATATCCGGAATAATAATCATAAGTCATCTTATCATAATCAAACTTATACATTCTTGATAAGCCAAAGCCATTAGTCTTTTCACAGCTATAGTTAAAGCCTAATGACAAAATAACACCACCTACAAACAACAATACTTGTAGCTTAGATAAACTAAACTTTCTCTTATATACAAAGTTTCCTATAAAGTAAGCTGCAAATAACAAGGCATACAAGATAATGGTTCCATAGATATCATTAATGATTCTGCCTGATGCGATTATAAATAAACAGATGATTGTATAGAAACCGATAATAAATGGATAGGCAAAGAAACCATCAGAATAATTACCAGCTCTTTCTACTTTTCTATTATTGAATGACTTAAATAATAAGAAAGTAAATAATACAATATAGACTACAGTAACTACATATGATGAAACTAGATATTCATATACATAACCACCAAATGTTATAGATGTATATTCAACAACGCATAAGGCGATTGGTGATAAATAAATAAGTATTTTATATAGAGAATCAGTCAACACGTTTACGCCAACTAAATAAGAAGACGTAAACGCTTCACCTGCAAATAAAATCATCAATGGTATGGCATAATAGGCAATCAAGATTACAAATCCATCAGTAATTGAATTAGCCAAAAAGTATATAAAGGTATTAAAGACAATTACCATCAAATAAGTAATACATGCAGTCAACAATAAATATAAGACATTTATTAAAGACGCTTGCATATTACTAACAATACAATTAATAAATGTAATTATTAGCGATAAGACATATGGGGCAAAAGCTGCCACGAAACAATAAACAAGTCCTGTAAATAACATCGTATTACGAGACATGTTTAATGAGAAATAAGTATCTACAGCCTTCTTATTATGCACATATGAAAAGATAAATAATGGCAAGATAAAAGCCGTAGCTGCCCCAAGTACATAATTAAACAATAAAGGACTAAATACAGACAAAGGATCATTTAACTTCCCCATAAAAGAGAAAGAAATAATAGCCTGCAAGATACAAGTTATTAGAAATAGATGCTTTTTTGACTTAAATAAATAAATAAAATAATTCTTATTTAACATTTAAAGCTCCTGTATGTTCATAGATGAACAATTCCTCAAAGTTTACATTCAACACATCAAGAATCAAAGGATTCAATGCCTCCAACTTCTTAGACACATCCTCTCTATTACCCTTAATAACCAAAGTAACAATTCTACCTTCCATATTCTTGTACAACACGTCAAAGCCCTTAAACATTTCAATATCAACTTCTTCCTTAAAAGCTAATTGATACTTATTAATATTAGCCTTAGACTCTAATAAATCACCATAAGTCTCAATGTGACCATTTTCTAAGATGCCATATGAATCACAAATATCCTCTAATTCCTTTAAGTTATGAGAAGAAATAATGATCAAAGAATTATTATCTTCAATCAAATCACTCAAGGCATTCTTGATATGAACTCTAACAATTGGATCTAGACCATCAAAAGCCTCATCCAACAATAACAATTCTGGCTTACAAGCCAAGGCAATCAACAATAAAGCCTGTCTTTTCATACCCTTAGAAAAGTTAGAAATATTGTCAGTTTCACTTAACTTAAATAAGTTTAAATACTTTTGATATATTTCCTCATCAAAGTCATAGAAACTCTTATAAAACATCTTTAAGCTCTTGATACTTGAACCATAAGGATAATAAGGATCATCAGACACTAGAAAGATTCTCTTTCTAATTTCTACATCTATTTGTGTATCCAAACCTTCAAAAAGCACTAGACCATCATCCAAAGAATAGATACCAGCAATGCTTCTTAAAAGAGTGGACTTACCAGCTCCATTAACACCTACTAGACCGAAAATAGAGCCATGATCAATATTTAAAGAAACATCATCTAAAACGCTTTTATCCTTAAAAGCCTTTGTTACATTTTTAATTTCTAACATCATCTAACTCCCAAATACTTCTTCAACAGCTTCTAATACCGTCTCTTTTCGATAACCATTTTCCTTCAGCTTATTCAATAAGAAATAAACTTCATCGGTATTTGAATTAACAGCTGTCGTATCAGCCACAAAGCTACCTTTCTTGAACACCGAATAGATATAACCATCTTGTTCAAGTTCTTGATAAGCCTTTTGGACCGTATTAGGGTTAATACCCAAATCACTTGCCAATTCTCTTACTGAAGGTAGCTTATCATTTGGCTTTAAGGCACCTGCATTAATAAACTTAATTATTTGAGACTTGATTTGTTCATAGATTGTTTCTTTTCCTTGTAGATTAATAAGAAACATTCACATCTCCTAATTCAAATTATTCAATTTACCATCTTTTAGTAACAAACACTTATCTGACATTCTCGCAACCTCATCAGAGTGCGTTACCACGATAATTGTCTTACCAAAGTTATGAGCTAAGTCCTTAAACACATCGATAATTTCTTTTTCAGTAGCTGTATCCAAGTTACCAGTAGGTTCATCCGCAAAAATCAAGTTAACATTACTTGCCAAAGATCTTGCGATAGCCACACGTTGTTGCTCACCACCTGATAATTGACCAACCATTCTATCAGCCTTAGTTCTCACAATACCAAACTTTTCTAATAGATTATAGGCTACTTCTTTCTTATCCTTAGGCACCTTATTATCAGTCTCTTCCATAGCCACCATTACATTTTCAGCAGCTGTCAAATAACTGATTAAGTTATATTGTTGAAACACAATCGCAATCGCATTTCTTCTATACTTAGCCAAACCCATTTTCTCAACATCTTCACCATTAAAATAAATCTTGCCACTCTTTGGTTCATCAAGTCCTGCAATAAGAGATAGAAGTGTTGTCTTACCAGAACCAGAAGGACCTAGAATAGTATAGAAATTGCCTGACTCGAAAGTATAGCTTAAGTCTTTAAGAATTTGTCTTTCGTAGCCACCATCAATATATGAATAATTAATATCTTCTAATTTTAAAATTTCTGACATATTGGCCTCCTTAGTTTTGGTTCATTAAAATCTTCTTAGGATTAAAACGCATAATCATCATTGAAGGAATCAAGATAGAAACTAGTACAATCGCTAGACCCACTACATAGATTTCCGCAATAATAACTGGTGAAATAGAAACATTATAGTTACTTACTAAATCTTCTAAAGTAACATCACTATTGTAGTTATCATTCCAAATAGAATCATAATTGTAGAAATTATCATCGTCATTTTCTTCATTAATACCACTAGAAGTAATTTGATATTCAAGTACTGTTTGACCAACCTTATTAGCGATTAAACTACCAGTACCAATTGATAATGTGAAACCAAGTAAGGCAACTAAAGCTAATTCTACAAAGAATTGAGCAACTACTTTAAATTTACTTGCACCAATCGACAATAAAACACCAATTTCATATTCTCTAGTCTTTAATGTTAAAGCTGTAATTAATGTGATAATAACTACTGCATTAATAACTACTAACCACACAATGAACGAAGCATAAATACTTAATGTATCAAGTGGTTTAGATAACTTATTGAATTCTTCATTATCAACACTAATCTTCTTATAATCGCCTAAAGTATCCTTATAATCTTCTACAAACTTATCTACTTCAAGTGGATCATTTAATAATAAGGTAACAGTACCTAATTGAACCTTAGAAGTATCATCTGCCTGTGGTCTATTAGAAGGATCCTTATAGTATTCATCATCTGGATTTTGTGATGCATAATAATCAAATGACTTTTGATTAAGAGGCAAAGTAATATTACTTAAAGTAGTACCTGGAATTAGAATCATATTATCTGGATTCTCATATGGAGAAGTCCACTTATAATTTGGACTATCAGGAGTGATAGGCTTATTATGTTCATAGATACCAATAATCTTCAATTCAACCAAATAATCACTCTCAGTTAAATCGATTCCTTGAGAAGAATACATCTTAACATCGGTTTTACTAATCGCATAATAAGTGAAAGTATCTCCTACTTTTAAACCATTTTGTTCAGCTAAAGCCTTAGAAATTAAACATACTTTATTAGACTTATCAATATCTTCTTGAGTGTAGAAACTACCCTCAACCACCTTATAGTCACCGTCTTCAAATTCAATCATATTAGGGAAATAATTAGCCTTGATGAAATATGATGGTTCTTGATACTCCTCACAGTGCTCAGTACCATCAGCGTCATAATAACAAGACTGACCACCGCCCATGTTATTTTCAGCTTCATTATTTAAATGCACATAATCAAGAACACCATCACCATAAGCTTGACCATTATTCATCGCATTAGCAGTCTTTACTCTACTATCCTTTAAGATATCTTTTACTTCACCTAATGTAACACTTGGATAGTTCTTATAAGCTTTATTAATCTCATCTTCATCTTCCAAAGACTCTACATAGTTATAGTAAGCTTGATAATCAACTTGCATTGTCGCAACTGCTCTCATCTTTTGACGAGTCAAAATCTTAGCTTGACCAGCCGCATTAGAAACACCTAAACCAACAATTACAAGAGTACCTACAAGTAAGAATGTAAGTACTAATAATATTGATTTAGAAGCTTTTCTTGTAACATTTTTAATTGCTCTATTAAAGAAATTCATATAACCTTCCTTTCTTATGCACCAGGTGTAGGAGTTGGAGCACTCTTGGCCTTCCAATAATTTCCATCTGTAACTTTTTCGATTGTATAAGATGCATCATCGTAGATTTCGCTACCTAGACTAACACCAGCGATTCTAGCAGGCATATCATAATCACCAGTAGAAATATCATTAGCTAAGACAAAAGTAATATTCTTTTCAGCTAAGTATTTAATTAAGTCATTAACAGTTGCATACTCACTACTTGTACCTGCTTCAAATGACTTATCAACCTTATAGAACAAGCCCTTAGAAACAACGATACTAAATCTTACATCCAATGGCAAACGATCATTGATATCATACTTACCACCATTTGAATAAGAAGAAATCTCATAAGATACGATTTGACCCTTTTCATAAGTTTCTGAATAAACTGATGAAGAATCAGACCAGTTACCAGCATAGGCATCAATACCTTTTGAACGTTTTTCGTTACACCAATCTTCTAATCTATTAAGTGGCAATCCAACACCTAGCTTTTCCTTTAAGCCTTCATCAGCCGCATAGAAGTATTTGCCTTTGTTTAGTGTAATTTGCACATCATCTGTTTCTGAAATCATTTGACCTGGTTTTATGTTTGCTGATAAAACTTTTCCATCACTATTTGAATACTTTTCATTAGGTACACAATTAACATTATTTTTCTTAATCCAAGATTCTATTTCCTCTTTGTTCATAGATAAGATATTAGGAACCTTAACACCCTTACCCTTAGAAACGGTAATTGTTAAAGTCTCATTTTGTTTCATAGTCTTATTAGCAACCACTGATTGAGAAACAACCTTGCCTGATTCGACCTTATCATCGTATACTTCAACCTTCTCTAAGTTGATCTTATTAGTCTTAGCCCAAGATTCTACTTCTGCATAATACTTATCCTTAAAATCAGTAACAGTAACAGTACCTGCAGGTTGAGGCCCCTTAGATACTGAAATGTTCATAGTTGATGATCTTGTAAAATCAGCCTCATCAACACCCTTAACTTCATAACTAATTACCTTATCTTTTTCTACTGTTTCATTATAAGTAGTAGTAATCTTAGCCTTTGTTAATTTATTTTCTTTAATCCAAGATTCAATCTCTGACTTAGTCATATTCTTAATATCAGGAACACTTACCTTTTCATCTGGATCAGCACCCTTAGAAATAGTAAATGTAATCTTGACATCATTTTTAACCTTCTTACCAGCTTCAATAGATTGATCAAGGATTACATCCTCATCGTTATCAAAGTTGTATTCGTCCTTAAAGACAATACCACTTGTTGTAATACCTTGTTGTTTAACCCAAGCTGCCACATCATTTTTAGTTTGACCCACAAAGTTTGGCATTTCAATCTTTGGCGCAAAAAACAAGAAATAAGATAGAACACCCAATACTACAACAACTACTCCAGTGATAATAAATACCTTTGGATTGATTTGTTTCTTAGGCTTTTCAACCTTAACTCTAACTTCTTCCTTATAGCTATCAGGCTTTTTGCCATCGGAAGAAAATTGACTTAGAAAATCTTTTTCAGACATTTATATAATCCTCATCTTTCCTTAACCTTAATAAGACGTTAAAAAATACAGACTGTCTTATCTGTATTAATTGTACTACACATCTGTATTATTTGTACTAGCAATTTAAATCTTTTTGAAATATCACCTTAACAAATTCTTCAACAGCTGCAACTATCGAAACACCTAACAAAATCCAAGCATAAGGTTCTAAGCAATTAAAACTTATTACTAAAGGTAAAAAGTAAATCAAGACATTAGTAGTCTTATTTAGATAAGTATGATTAGAAACTAACTGTTTATGCTTAAGAGCTCCAAAAGAATAAATAATTATTCTAATTATTACAACCACTAGCACAAAGTACCAAATATAGTTTGGTAAAAGTTCTAGAAGCCTTGGCATAATTTTAATAGCTAGGGCTGAGTAAAAGGTTAAATCACAAACACTATCTAATTTAGAACCAAATTCGCTAACCGAATTTAACTTACGAGCTAAGAAGCCATCGATACAGTCAGTAAAACCTGCAATGAAGTAAATTATAAAGAATGATAAAGAAAAAGGCTTTAGAAACAAAATGATTAATGCTCCTAAAAGCCTTAATGATGTCACAATATTGGGAATAGTAATATATTCTTTCTTCATGACTTGATTATACACTTTTATCAGACACAAGTTGACAAACACAAGCTGATCCAATAATTAAGATTGCCCCAATTACACTATAGATATTCATAGGCTCACTAAGTAGCAACGCACCAGTCAACACTGACATAACCGGTTCTACATAACCAATTGTCGCAATATAGACAGGAGATAGGGTCTTAATCGCATCAAAATAAAGAATATAGGCAAAACCTGTATGCAAAGTACCAAGCATACCTAAGACTAAAATAGTCTTTAAATCAAATGATGTAGGAATCGACTTATTAATTAACGCAAAAGGCAAAACTGTTAAAAAGCTAAAAGCCAACTGCATAAAAGTCTTATCAAAAGGATTAATATTATCTAGTTTCTTATTAAAAAACACTAAAGCCACAAAACCAATTGAAGCTAATAGGCCATAGATTAATCCTGTAATATCAACATTACTCTCAGTAAAAATACCAGATAAACACAAGACACCAACAAAGGAACATACAATACATAGGGCTTGTTTAAAGCTTATCTTTTCTTTTAAAAATAAAGCTGAAATCACAATTACACTAATTGGTGCTGTATAGTTACCAAGAGATGTAAGTGATACGGCATACTTATAGCCATTAAATAGAAACATCTCGTTTAGCCCAAGACTTATGCCAGATAAAACTAGAAATAAGATGTTTTTTCTTATGCCTTCTTTATCAATTTTTTGTTTCCTAAAAAACATTATAAGTAACACAAATAAAGAACCAAGGCCACCTCTTACAAGAACTGTAAATTCACCGCTTACATCTATCAAAGATAGAAAGTAGCCCATGGTTCCATATAGAAATACTGAAATAAAATACTTAAAAGAATCACTCATCTAACAAACTAAAACCACATAGATCATCTACTGGTAATGAGAAACAAACAGCGCCAGCCTTAGTCTCAATACCACATTCTTCGATAATTGAAGACATTATCTGGTTTTTATCTTTCTTACCAGTAACAATCAAAATAATTTCTTTCTCCGCTACTAATGATACACCTAAAAAATTATCTATTTCATTATTACCAGCACTCTTACCATGAATTAAAGTACCACCCTTGGCACCATTTTTCCTAGCAGTAGTCATAATCGTATTAGAATAGCCACTATTGGCAATAGTTACAATCAATTCAAACTTGTTATCTTTCATCGCATCTTTCCTTTCACTAATCTTTTGCCCCTGTAAACATAAATTAAGCTCTCGCTTACCTCCAAAAGAAGATAATGGACAAATAAACACTACACCATTACCCGGTCTATCAATATCAAGTCTATTAATAAGATTTCTCTTAAGTTTCTTAAAACTCTCTAAAGTCATAAAAGAAATAATTAAAGACTTCTTACTTTGTTGAAGACCAAGATAATCGATAATATCAAAAGAAGCCAAACCCTCACATGAGGTAATATATGACCTCTCAATATGTAATTTTTTATATTGTTCTAAGAATTCGTTTCTTCGACTCTTATCACAAATTGTAAACATTAAATATACTTCCATAGACTAAAACTCAATGATGTCCTTATCATCATAATTCTCAAACATTTCCAAAATCTTATTCTCAAAGACTTCACTCTTAACATGACTTTGTTTAAACTTATAAATCAAACCCAATAATTGAATTGTAATCAGTGGTGCCAAAGCAACCAAAGCTACAACACCAAACCCATACAAGGCGATATCCTTACCCTGTAAGATACAAGCACCCTGTGCTAAAGGCAATAAGAAAGTAGCCGTCATAGGACCTGAGGCAACACCACCCGAGTCAAACGCAATAGCTGTAAAGATATTTGGTACAAAGAATGTTAATACTAGGGCAATCAACAAACCAGGCACCATAATATACATAATAGAGAAATCAAAGATGATTCTTGTTAGTGATAGACCAATTGCCAATGAAACACCAACTGACAAAGAAAATAACATCACTCTTTCAGAAATAGCACCCTCAGTAATCTGTTCAACCTGCTTAGTTAAAATAGCTACAGCCGGTTCTACTCTTACAATCAAGAAACCAATAATCATGCCAAAAGGAATAATTAAATATGAAGGCAACATACTGCCGATATAATTACCCATCGACACAAAACCTACATTAGCTCCACACATAAACAGGAACAAACCGATATATGTATACAACAAGCCCATACCAATCTTAATATGTGTTTCCTTAGATACTTTCAAGAAAATAAAATTATAAATCTCAAAAAACACCACAATTGGCAATAAAGCAACACCAATCTCTTTCATATAAGTTGGAAAAGCATGTAAGAAGATAGACTTTAATTCATAAGTATCCATTGGATATAATGCCTTTTCAATAGAAACATTCAAATCACCGCTAAAGAATAAGCTTAAGATCATAACCATTAAAATCGGTCCAATTGAACATAAGGCAACCAAACCAAAGCTATCATCTTCAGCTTTGTTATCGCTTCTTACCGAACTAATACCTAAACCAAGTGCCATGATAAAAGGTACTGTCATTGGTCCTGTAGTTACACCACCTGAATCAAAGGCTACTGATAAGAATGATTTAGGAATAAAAACTGATAAGATCAATACTATCGCATATAGTCCAATCAACATCTTAGACAATGACCAGCCAAACAAGATTCTTAAGATGGCTAAGGCTAAAAAGAAACCCACACCAATAGCCACTGTTGCAATCAAGACACTATTGGGAATCGATGTAACCTGAAGTGCTAATACTTGTAAGTCGGGTTCTGATATTGTGATCATAAAACCTAACAAAAAAATGATGGGAATGATTAGTCCTATCTTTTTAGTCTTAACCAAACTAGAACCAACAAGCTCACCAATATGACTCATAGACTTTTCAGCACCTAGGTTAAAGAAAATCATTCCTAGCATTACTAGTAATGAGCCAAACACAAACTGTAATAATAAGCCGTTATTAATAGGTATGATAAATAAGCCATTAAATAACACTAATAATAAAACAGGAAAAACCGCCACGAGTGACTCGTGGGATTTCTCCTGTAGATTTTCATTTAAAGTTTTTAAAAATATTCTCTTGCAATCTTTCAATACTTTACGTCTCCTTATTTTTTATCTTTTTCAATTAACTCCTTAATAGCCTCAACAGCTACACAAATTGCACTCTCAGTATCATGACATTGAGGATTATCTAATCCTGCCAACGCACGTTCTTGATTAGCCACAACTAAGAAACAGCTACCACATCTTACTTTTCTTGCTGAAGCGCAAATAAATAAAGCAGCTGATTCCATTTCACTAGCTAAAGTATGAAGCTTTTTCCAAGCATCCCACTTATTAATTAATTCATAACTTACAGGCATCTTCTCTGGTTCGTGTTGACCAAAGAAAGCATCCTTACACTCTACAACTCCAACATGGTTTCTATAACCTAATTTGTTAGCAGCATTATATAAAGCATTAGTAACCTCAAAATCAGCTACAGCTGGGAATTCGATTGGTGCATATTCCTTAGAAGTACCTTCCATTCTAATAGCACCACTTGCGATAACAACATCACCACCAACTACATCTAATTCGATACCACCACATGTACCAACTCTAATAAATGTATCAGCACCACATTTAATTAATTCTTCCATGGCAATAGAAGCACTAGGACCTCCAATACCAGTAGAAGTAACCGATACCTTTTCACCATTTAAATAGCCAGTATATGTAATATATTCTCTTGAATCAGCAATTAACTTTGCATCATCGAAATGCTTCGCAATCTTTTCACAACGCTTAGGATCTCCTGGAAGAATAACATAACGTCCTACATCTCCCACTCCTACTCCAGTATGGTATTGTTTACCTGAACCTTCAGTATAGTCTATCATATTAAAATTCTCCTTGTTACTTTTATAATTTTACCTTTTTTCCTTTACATTTGAAAGTAAAAAATGCTAGAATGATTAGGCGCATAGGGGTGTGGTACAATGGTAGTATACCGGTCTCCAAAACCGTTGATGGGAGTTCGATCCTCTCCACCCCTGCCATTAAAAGTTATTGAAAGCCTTATAATTAAAGGCTTTTTTTAATGTTTAAAGTGGTAGAACCCGCCACTTTAATAATCTTTTTTTTCGACAAAATCATTAATTTACCCAAAAATGGTGAATTTTCTCTACATATAAAAAAAGAAGCACTTTATAAAGTACTTCTCTTCAAGAAATGCCGTGGGCCGCCATCACCAATTAAGGTGCACCCCACATATCGTATATCAGCTTTCCGGCGAAAATTTAAGCCTCACATTTCTTAATATGATGATAGCATAAGCTTAATCCATTTTATTGATAACAGTCACAAAGCCAAAGATATTAGCACCTACTACAAGATTACCTTCTTGGCCATATTCTTTCGCAGTATTAGCTACATTATGATAAATATTAACCATCATATCTTTTAACTTAGCATCAGTCTTCTCGAATTCCCACTCAGTTCCTTCCTCATTTTGAACCATCTCAAAATAACTACAACCAACACCACCCGCATTAGCAGCTTTAGCTGGACCGAATAAGACATCATGCTCTTGTAGATAAACTGTTGCATCTAGAGTTGTAGGCATATTAGCACCCTCACTCACACATAGACAACCATTTTCCACTAAAGCCTTGGCACTATCTAAATTAATTTCGTTTTGAGTAGCACAAGGAAGACAAATATCACACTTAATCTTAAAGACATCGCTAGGGTTTGTATAATACTTAGCAGTATCAGAATACTTTAAGTAATTTTCAATTGATTGACGATTTTCCTTAGCCTTAATCAACAACTTATAATCAATACCCTTTTCATCAACAATATAACCGTTTCTATCAGACATTCCAATAACAGTACCACCTAATTCACTTGCCTTAGCACATGCATAAGTAGACACATTACCAGAACCAGATACAATTACTTTCTTATCCTTAAAACTCAAACCATGGTCATTTAACATTTCTTCAGTGAAATAACATAAACCATAACCTGTAGCCTCAGTTCTACCCTTTAAACCACCTTTGTCTAAAGGTTTACCAGTTAAAGTACCAATATCACTACGATACTTTAAATATTGATCAATCATATAACCAATTTCAACACCACTTACACCAATATCACCCGCAGGAACATCAGTCTTAGAACCAATGAAAGGATAAAGTTGATCCATAAACGCTCCACAGAATCTTTTAATTTCAGCAGGTGACTTACCATGAGGATCGAAGTTACTACCACCTTTGCCGCCACCCATAGGACAACCAGTTAAGGCATTTTTAAATGTTTGTTCAAAAGCCAAAGACTTTAAAATTGAAAGATTAACATTCTCATTAAAACGTAAACCACCCTTAAAAGGACCAATCGCATTATTATTTTGAACACGATAACCACGATTTACTTGAATATTTCCCTTATCATCCAGCCACTCAACCTTGAACTCAATAACTCTACAAGGTTCCGCAATTCTCTCTAAATATTTCTTATTCGCTAGTTCTGGATGAACATCATAGAATGGTTCTAATGACTCAAACACTTCCTTAACTGCATTCAAAAATTGTGTTTCACCAGGTGCATACTTGCATACATATTCATAAGCTTGTTCAACATATTCATTTTTCATAAAACTAGTACTCTCCTAGAAAAACATTATAAATAACAATGTAATTAATTTCAATGAATGTAAATATTTACATTATATATTCAAACAAAAAAATTAGAATATGATAATATGAATATAGAAACGGTACCCCGTAACCATAAAGTCCTCGAGGCGCCGTTTATTTAATTACTTAAAAAGTTCTAGTTAACAGAACTTTTTAAAACAACGAAACCTGATTAGAATCATCCAAGTCATCCAAGACATGCAAATCATCTAACTTCTTAATTAAAGTATTCGACAACTGTGTACGATCACTCAAGTCTTCCTTAGATAAGAAAGGCATCTTCTCCCTAGCCTCCACAATACTAATCGCAACGTTGGCACCAAGACCATCAATAATAGTAAAAGGTGGAATAATCTCATGATTATTATCAGGATTAACTCTAAATTCAGTTGCCAAAGACTTATATAAATCGATATTAATCAAACGATACCCTCTAGATACCATCTCATAACATACTTCAATAGTATTGAAAATATCCTTCTCCTTTTTAGAAATAGGATTCTCTCTAGAATTCATCTTAGCCTGTAGTTCCTTCATACGAGCATAAATGCTATCAGCATCCTTCAGCATCGTCTCAAGTTCATAGGCGTCACATCTAAGTGTAAAGTAAGAAACATAATAATACTCAGGATAATAAACCTTAAACCAGGCAACTCTGACCGCCATGATACAATAGGCAACCGCATGAGCCTTAGGGAACATATATTTAATCTTCTTACAAGACTCAATATACCATCTAGGAACATTATGCTCCTCCATCAGCTTTTCTTCTTCAGGTGTTAAACCCTTACCCTTTCTTACCTTCTCCATCAAAGTAAATGAAGTCAAAGGTTCAAGATTATAGCTCATCAAAGTACCCATAATATCATCACGACAACCGATGACATCTCTTAGGGCAATACCCTGGTGAATTAATTCTTGGGCATTACCACGCCATACATCGGTACCATGAGACAAACCAGAAATCTGCACAAGATCTGAGAATACCTTAGGACGAGTTTCCTCAATAGTATTACGAGTATTCAAAGTACCAAACTCAGGAAGACCACAAGCACCAGTCTCCTCATGATAATTAGGATTAATAATATTCAATTCCTTAGAACTAGAGAACAAAGATAAGACTCTTGCATCATTCATAGGAATCGTCTTAACATCAATACCAGAAACATTCTCAAAAAGACGCATAGCCGTAGGATCGACATGCCCTAAAATATCAAACTTTAAGATATTATCTGAATAATCATGATATTCAAAGTGAGTTGACTTCCAAGGTGCTTCCTTATCATTGGCAGGATATTGAATAGGCGTAACATCCTCAATCTCCATCGTATCTGGAAGTACAACGATACCACCAGCATGTTGCCCTGTTGTACGTTTAACACCAGCACAACCGCTAGCCAATCTATCCTTTTGGGCCCTACTCATATTAGTAATACCCTTTTCTTCACAATATCCTGACACATAACCAAAGGCTGTCTTATCAGCGACTGTAGAAATGGTACCGGCTCTAAAGACATTATCCTTACCAAAAATCTCTCTTGTGAACAAGTGAGCACGAGGTTGATAATCACCTGAGAAGTTTAAATCGATATCAGGAACCTTATCGCCATTAAAACCCATGAAAGTCTCAAACGGGATATTTTGACCATTACCCTTCATGATTTCACCACACTCAGGACACGTCTTATCTTCTACGTCATAACCACTAGCTGCATCCTTAATCCACTCAAAATGATGACACTTAGGACATACATAATGTGGTGGCAATGGATTAACCTCAGTAATACCACTTAAAGTAGCTACCAAAGAAGAACCAACAGAACCTCTTGAACCTACAATATAACCATCATCATTAGAACGCTTAACCATCAAGTGACAAGTATAGTAAATAACACCATAACCATTACCAATAATCGCATCTAATTCTTTCTTAATACGATCAACAATAAATTGGTCATAATCCTTACCATATAAAACCTCAGCTTGATAATAAACAAGACGAGTCAAATAATCATCAGCCGAAATAACCTCATCAGTATGCACAAAAGGCTCTTCAACAATATGGCACTCCTTAGCCTTCTTTATCGCATCAAGAACTCTAGGAGGCCTTAATTCATCAGAGAAAGGAGTGATATTTTCACACATTTCACTTATCTTCAAAGGATTTTCAATAACTAATTCCCTAATTAGCTTTTCATCCTCTAACCACGCAAAACAATCAAGCATCTCTTTTGTATTACGGAAATGTTGATCAGGACTTACCTGCTTTGCCCTTTTCTCCTTATCAAATAGATACAAAGGATGATGAGCGCCACCAATTGCTTGTGCTGAAATATATACATCCCTTAATATCTTCTCTTCTTTTTTAATATAGTGAACATCACCTGTAGCAACCACAATCTTATTTTGTCTTCTTGCCTCAGTAATAATATCCCTTAAATAATCCTTTAAACGTTCCTTAGTAAAAGACTCACGATCTCTATATAAGTAACTATAGTTTTCTAATGGCTGTACCTCAATATAATCATAGAAAGATATAGCCTTGGCAAGCTCTTCCTTAGATCTTGTTGAAGCTACCTCAAAAACTTCACCATTTAAACAAGCCGAACCAATAAGCAAATCCTTACGATGCTCATCAAGTGTTTGTTTAAAGATTCTTGGTTCCGCAATAAAATCAGAACTACTATCCTTACTATTAGCCTTACCAAAGACAGCCAATTGATCAGTATTAGAAATAGAAACTAGCTTAAACAAAGACTTTAAACCAGCCTTATTCTTACATAAAACCGTTGTATGGAAAGCCCTACTCTTTACAAAAGCATCTTCCCCCTGATAAGCTTTCAATTGATTTAAAGTCTTAACATTAGCCTTAGTCAAATCCTTCAACATCAAATTAAAGACACCAGCCAATACTTCCGCATCATAGTTAGCTCTATGAGCTACTTCTTCATCGTATGGTACCCCATATTGTTTCGCAATCTTACCTAATTTAAAAGCACGTCTTGTCTTAAACATAGATCTCGAAAGGTCCAAGGTATCTATTACTGGATTTTCAAGCTTAGGCAAGCCTAAACGATCTAATTCAGCATTCAAAAAGCCATAGTCAAATGATGCATTATGAGCAACCAATACTCTTCCCTTAATAAAGTCTAAAAGCTCATCCTTACATTCTTCAAAAGTTCTTGCGTTTTCAACATCACTATCAGAAATATTAGTTAAATTCTTAATTGTTTCGCTTAACTTAAAAGGTGGTTTCACAAAGAAGTCACGTTCTTCTTTAACCTGACCCTTATACATTAAAACAGCACCAAACTCAATAATATGATCATAACGAGTAGATAAACCAGTTGTCTCCAAGTCAAATACTACATATTCTTGGTCCAACAATAAATCATCATTACTGTTATAAACAATCCTTAATTCAGGATAAACCATATTCATTTCACAACCATATAAAAGTTTGAAATCAAAAGTATCCTTATCAGCACTTTTTTTTATGCCCTTATAAGTCAAAAAAGCCTCATGAAAACCCTGTAAATCCAAATGATCAGTAATCGCAACCGCCTTATGACCATACTTATAAGCAGCCTTGACCAAATCAGTAGGTGAAGATACACCATCCATTTCACTTAACTTAGTATGAGCATGAAGTTCAATTCTTTTTTCTTCTTCATCATCAACTAAAGGATTAGGATCATCGATATATTCAATCGCATCAACCTCAAATTCATAATCATTAGAGAAAGTATTAAAACGATAGTTACCATAAACAGTACACCACTTACCCTCTTTATTATTCTTAAGATCATCCTTAGAAAAACGCTTGCCCTCCATCATCTTAGCGATACAGGCATTAGTTGTATCCTTAAGATAAATCATTTGAATAATAATACCAGTTCTAGTAGTTCGCTCATCAATCTTAAAAATTTGAGCACTTAACTTAACGTTATAGGCAACATCATCCAAATCATCGATGATAACTGACTTATATTCAACAGTCTTTCTTTTATAATTATTAAACTTTGGCTTGCCATTAGAATTATTATCACTATTAAAAGAAGGTTTAGAATCATTACTTGATACCACTTCCAAAGGTTTTCTAACCTCTATCTCTGGCTCTTCATCGATTTGTTTAAGTTTCATCTCAATAGGTTTACGATAACCTAAGTCATAAAAGAACAATTTTAAATCATCAATAAATTCTCTATCCTTTTCAAAATCTCTCTCATCAATATAAGATAAGGTAAAACCATTATCATTTCTAACAACAAGGGCATTATTAAAGGCATGATAACTATCCTTAAAACCCTGGACAATGGTATTGATTTCCTTATGACTTAATTCATCATCTTTGACATTAAAATATAAACGAACATGAGAAAAACCAAATGCCTTAAAATAAGCAGCTAATTCTCTTACTACCTCAAGAGGCAATATCTTTTCATTTTCAATTTTTAGAATCAAAGAGTCTTTGTTTCTTTTATATAAAGAATCAACCACCTTAAAAGACTTGAACAATTCACAAATCTCTTCATCATAATTCTTCTCACTTAAAAAAGTATCTATATTAAATTTATTCATTTCCAGCTAATTTTTCCAACGCATCTTTGGCTGCATTCTTTTGAGCTTCCTTCTTACTACTACCAATACCGGTACCATATACAAGACCACCAATCTTAACGGCAATCTTAAATTCTGGCTTATTACTAGGCCCTTTGGCATAAACAAGCTCGTAATTAATTGATTTTCTAGAATCAGCTTGTACATATTCTTGAAGCTTTGTCTTATAGTCAAAAGTTGTTTCATCAATCTCTTTGACAAAATCCAACATTAAATAATCAAGGAGCTTATAAGTATTCTTAATATCAGTATCCAAATAAACGGCACCAATAAAAGCCTCAAACATATCCGAAATAACTGAATCACGGTCTCTACCGCCAGTCTTCTCTTCACCCTGACCAAGCT
The DNA here is from genome assembly GCA_022776215.1 of Solobacterium sp. Lineage (GTDB taxonomy): Bacteria > Bacillota_I > Bacilli_A > Erysipelotrichales > Erysipelotrichaceae > Colivicinus. The sequence goes on from JALFIR010000080.1 coordinate 20,541, forward strand.
TTAAATATTTGTTTAATCCAAACTTACGAACAACCTTTGCCAAACCCTTTTCGCATACAAGATTAGCTCTTCTTGTAGACATAATTCCCTCTTTTAAAGGAGGATCAATGGCATAAAGCCTTTCTGCTGAATAAATTTGTAAAACAGCATCTCCCATAAATTCTAGTCTTTCGTTGTCATGGCACTTGCCCTTATGTTCATTAACATAAGAAGAGTGAATAAAAGCTTGTTCAATTAACTTTGAATCATTGTGTACGATTCCGATGTCATCTAAAAAATCAAAAATAGTCATACAAGTATTATACATTAATCCCCAACAATTGAGACCATCACTCTTATAACATCATCATAAAACATTTTATTCTCAACATTATCCAAATTATCCATAATTTCTTTAGCATCCTCTTTACTAGCCTCAATAAAGTTAGTATCACTAAATAAATTACCCAAGATAAAAGTAGGCAAACCCGATTGTCTTGTACCCAAGATATCACCAGGTCCTCTTAACATTAAATCCTGTTCACTAATCTTAAAACCATCATTAGTCTTAACTAAGACTTCTAGTCTTTTTAAAGTCTCAGCCTCATTACTATTAGTTAACAAGTAACAAGTTCCCTTATCACTTCCTCTTTGAACCCTACCTCTTAATTGATGAATCTGACTTAGACCAAATCTATCCGCATCATAAATAACCATTACTGTCGCATTAGGTACATTGATGCCTACTTCAATTACCGTAGTAGAAACAAGTACTTGAATCTTATTATTTCTAAAATCCTCAAGTATTTCATCCTTCTGTTCACTTGTTTTCTTACCATGAAGTAAACCAACACTATAAGGCTTAAACACATCAATTAGACTCTCATATAAGCTATTTACATCCTTGCCCTTAAAAGAATCGCTAGCTTCAATACTAGATGCCACAATATAGATTTGTTTACCTAAATCAAGTTGTCTTTTTAAATCATCGAGAATATCCACAATACTATTTTTCTTAATCAAATAAGTATCACAACCCTTTCTGCCACTTGGCATACTCATGACCGAAGATATATCCATATTTCCATATAAAGAAGAAGCTAAAGTACGTGGTATTGGAGTAGCTGACATCATCAACACATCAACATTATCACCCTTTTCCTTTAAAGATCTTCTTTGTTTTACGCCAAAACGATGTTGCTCATCAGTGATAACCAAACCCAACTTGTTAAATTCTACATCTTCACTAAATAAGGCATGAGTTCCAATGACTACATCTATTTCACCAATTGCCAACATTTCTTTAATCTTTTTATTCTCACTACCATTACCCACAAGTAATTCAACTCTAACATCCTTAAACATCTTCTTAAAAGACAAGTAATGTTGTTTCGCAAGTATTTCAGTAGGAGCCATCAAAGCACCCTGGTAGCCTGCTAAATAATTAGCATACAGCCCAATAAAAGCCACAATTGTCTTACCACTACCCACTTCACCCTGCAATAGTCTATACATTGGCCTATCACTTCTTAAATCATTTAAGATAGATTGAATACTTGTCTTTTGATCACTTGTCAATGAATATGGTAATAACTGAATAAAGTCATTAATCAAATCTATATCAAATACCTTAGCATTTTTAAGCACTACCTTATCATCACCATTAAGAATTCCTAAAGACAAATAAAAACGTAAGAATTCATCATACTTAAGACGCGCTAAAGCCTTCTTTAATTCATTCACATCACTTGGATTATGAATGCTATATAAGGCCTCATATAAACCAATTAAATGATGCTTATTAAGTAGATGATTAGGAACTAAATCATTAACCGTCTTCACTTTCTTAAAAGTATAGTTAACTAAATTCTTAATCTCATTTTGTTTAATACCTTCTTTTATAGAATAAACAGGTGTGATACCTAAGATTTCATTTATATCTTTAGTATAGAAATTAGAAGCCGTAACTTTATTCTTACCCTCATACTTACCAACAATTGTCAATTTATGTTCATTATTAGTACTAACCCAAGGCCTATTAAAAATAGTTATTAGTAATTCTTCTTCCTCATATAAAACTTTAAAAGAAGTCTTAGACATCTTGCCCTTGAATCTAAAGGTTGTAGGCCTAGATATTAATTCAGCCTCAAAGACTACCCTCTCTCCCTCTTTAAAATCTGCATAATGAGTTAAATTAAACTCTTCATATTTAAAAGGATAATAATGTAAGATATCATCGCTATCTTTTAAATCTAGACGCTTACATATATTCATCCTCTTGTCTGTTAATTTTAGTTCTTCTAAATTCATATCTTAATTTTAAACCAAAACAATAAAAAAATGCCCTAGCAAGCTAGAACATTAATTTGTTAAATGTCTAGAAACATAACATTTTGCTCTTGAGTTGGGTCAATCCAAGCAACATCATTAAGATTAACTACTTTTGAATAAACTTTACCATCACCACTGTATGACTGTGCTTCCATTATAGAAGGAGTTACAAAGATACCATCCTTGATTGGATAAGAGCTATAAACTCTAATGCTTCCTTTTTCAAGAGCATCTCTTGCCATCTTATTTGTATAGCTTTCATCAAAGTCTTCACCACTATCAAAGTATTCTTTATAATCACTATCATTTAATGCTTCTTCAAATGTTTTGATATCTTCAACACTTCTAATCCAGGTATGATAGTCATCATGAACAGGATTATTATTTTGAATGATTTCTAATTGCTTGGCTTTATGACTATCATTATTCAAAGAAATATTTTTTAAGTAATTGATTTTTTCGCTAAAGTTAGTATCATTTAAGTAAGAAGGAGCCTTCGGGTTATCACGGGGACCGATATCGGAAACTGTGCGTCCAGCTCCTTCTTTTTCTTTCGCTGTTTCAATATTCCTTTGTGGCTTGAAATTGTTCCAAAAACTTGATATATTATCACTGAAATTAGTCGAAACCTCGGTCATGAGCGGTTGCGTTTGCAACCAGTGCTTACTCCCTGCGATAAGACTAACTTTTTATTTTTCTTTTGCTGTTTCAATATCTCTTTGTGGATTGGAATTATTCCAAATAATTTGATATATTATTGAAATCAGTTGATACTTGACCCAAGCGTGATTGGTACGCACGGTCAAATGTATTGACTGATTTTTCATTATTTAAAGAAAATTTTTTGCTTTTATCGTTGGTGTCAAAAAAATTGACTTCTTCTTTGCTTTTTGGTAAATTATTCTCGAAGGAAGTATTTCGGTCGAGCGATTGGAGCTCGGGAGTTGAACTTCCTTTTTTTTCATAAAATCACTAACCTGTTGATAGTTCATGATTTCTTTTGCTACATCAACCACCGAATTCCCAACGCTAGAATATACAATGTTCCCATCATCGATCACTTTATCAAAAAAGTAAATAATTGAATTCCTTCCATATAAGCTTTTTATAAAATTGCTATCAATTTCCACGTTGTTGTATTTTCCTGTTCCATCAGGTTTGATGGCAGCGACTAAAATTTTCCCATTTTTATCAGTTGCCTTTAAAATTGTCAATAAGCTATCGTTTCTATAATTTAGAAAGGCGATAGGGTCTTTTATTAGACTCGGCAGTTCAGACACAACATTTTCACTAACATTATGTAAATGTTTTGAATTGCCTAAACCCATAGCACTCTCTATATGCTTTTTTGTTATTAAAAGCGGTTTATCATTGTAACCACTTTTAATCATCCAATCTGGTGAATATTCACTGACTAGAATAGCATTATTTGTATCATTATTTTTGTCTTGAACAATATCCTTTACTGTTTGCTTGAATTGTTGTTGTGTTCTAGATTCAATTTGTTCTTTTGAAAGGATATCACCATTTTTATTAAGGTGGTTTACTGTGTCATATTGCAACCCACTATGGGTGCTTCTTTTAGTTTCTTTAAAGGCTTTTAGCCAAGAATTTTCAACTTTTGTGTCCAAATCACTAGATAGATTGGATTTTCGATTCTCAAAAATTCTATATCCTAAACTTTCATCATATTTAACAATCTTATCAATTAAGTATCTATCAGCTAAATGGTTCTCTATATATTTTGCCAATACTTCATTTTCAATATTAGGGTTTAACACATGTAACAGTAGACCCCACAATTTCAATTGTTGTTCCTAAGTCACAAAAAATAATCAAGAAAAGGAAAGTGGTTACTACTACAAGAGAACAACTTGATTATGTTGAGGAAATGGTAAATGAAAAATTTAATTCAGATGAAAGACAACAAGTAATCATGGCTTTGGAAGTTATGTGGTATTGTGGCTTAAGACCTTGTGAGTGCTTTGCGTTAAATAAAAGCGATATTAAAGATGGTTATATTGCCGTTGGAAAAGAGCTTGGAAGTCTTATGGTTAGTGATAACGAAATTACAAGGTCAAAGGTGGTAAGAATTTGTAAAACGGATGCAAGTATAAGAAATGTACCGATTCCAAAACAACTACAAGCCTTACTAGACAATTACAGTTTACCTGGTAAGATATTATTCCCTAATAAAAATGGTGGCTACTTTGATACCAATGTTCTAGACAATTGGTTTAATAGACTCAATGTTGGTTTTTGGATGTATCAATTAAGACATACAGTTGCTTCATGGCTAGTGAAAAATAGAGTTGATGAGAGAACGATAATTGAAATACTTGGACACTAAAGTTTTAATATGAGCATTTATTACGCTAGATCAGATGAAAAGACAAAGTTAGATGCTTTAGAATTGTAATGAAAAAATAGGGCTTAATTTTATAGAAAATGTGATATTTTTCCACAAAAATTCCACAAATCCTTCTAAAATGCCCTATTTATAAGACTCTATGGTCCCCAAAGTGGGACTTGAACCCACACTGTTTCCAACACGATTTTGAGTCGTGCGCGTCTGCCATTCCGCCATTCGGGGATACCTAAATATGATAACACATTAATTCTCTTTTTTAACATCATAATAGATAAAAAGATGAATTAAAATTATCACACTAAGTAAAATAAGCTCATGAATACTATAAACTCTAAAAGAATCAAAGTAATAAATAGTATCAATAAACATCGTTATTCCTAATATCTTTAGACAATAATTACTTTTCTTTAAACTATACATACGGTAATTGATAATGTTGAAATAAGTAACATATAGTATTAAACCCAAAGAAAGATAAGCACACACTTCATGCATATTAGAAAAAACATCACCCCTGCCTTCCACATAAGGAAAAATAGAGGCAACAAGAGGCGCTAATAAACATAAGATACTTTTCTTTTTCAAGGCAACAGAAGTCTTATATAAAGACAAACCCAATAAAATACTTAAACCCATCACAAATAGATAACCATAAAAATTGCCACTCATCATTGAATAGTTATAAGTAAAAGGATCCTTAATAAAAGTAATTACTATAAGATATATAAGACTAATTAGATAAATAATCATAGGCATTTCTTAGGTTAAAACCTGTTCTATTTAAGAAAATCTCTCCCCTATAAGTAAAACCATTATTATAAAGACACTTAATCATACTCTTATTATCAGGATGAGTATCTACTCTAATATAATTGTACTTACTCTTTACATAATCAAAGATATATTTGGCAACACCCTTGCCCTTGTATTCATTTCTTACCGCAAAACGATGAACTACAACATAATCACTATCACTAGTCCATTGGCCATTATAAATCTTGTCATAGGTTGGTTCATAGTCATCCACACAAAAGACTCCAATGATTAAGTTATCTTCTTTAACTATATATAAAGAATCATTTTGAATATCCTTCAACAATCCTTCTTCATTAGGATAACCATCCTGCCACTGGTCTATGTTTTGGCTTTTAAGATAAGCTTTAGCTTCTATTACTATTTCCATAATAGAAGCTAAATCATCAATATTAGCCTTAGTTATATTCATTCGCAGTCTTCTTTCTAATTGAAGGATGATCAGCCTTAATAGTCTTAGTACCATGAGGATAAGAGAAGGCAACAGTCACAAAATCACCATCACACTTAACTACTACACCCTCACCAAAGATCTTATGAATAACAACATCACTCTTACGATATCTTGATGGTCTTCTAGGTGCTTCCTTTTTAGGCTCGATAGAAGAAATCTTAGTAGTAAATGGTACATCAAAGACACTTTGTTGCTTAACAACTGGCTTATCTAAGTGCTCAATATACTTTTCATCAACTTCATTGACAAATCTACTAGTAGTCTTAGCGCTATTGACAACATATGAGAAAGATGAAGTATCCGTTAAAGTCAACTTTTCCTTAGCTCTTGTATAAGCTACATAAGCAAGTCTTCTTTCTTCTTCAACACCCTTTTGTTCCAACATGGTACGCTCACTTGGGAAGATACCTTCTGATAAGCCAACCACAAAGACAACCTTAAACTCAAGACCCTTTGATGCATGAATAGTCATCAAACTAACTGAAGCTGAACCATCAGTATTAGCCTTATCAGTATATAAAGAAATCATAGAAAGATAATCAGCTAAAGTACTACCTGGATAAGTCTCTTGATAATCCTTAATATCATCAATCAAAGACTTAACATTTTCAATTCTTTCAGTCTCATTTTCCTTTTCCAACATTGAACGATAACCAGACTGTTCAAAGACATCAGTCAATACTTCCTCTAATGGTTTACCATCTAAAGAAGACTTCCATCTTTCAACCATATCCACAAAAGACTCTAAAACACTTTGATTCTTTGCGAATAAGCCTTGTTTCACCACTTCATACATGGAAATATTATTTTCTTTCGCAAGAGAAAAGATAGTATCAATAGACTTTTGACCAATACCTCTTTTTGGTTGATTAATAACTCTTTGGAAAGCCAAATCATCACCAGTCACAATAAGCCTTAAGTAAGATAAGATATCTTTAACTTCCATTCTTTCATAGAAACGTATACCACCATAGATAACATAAGGAATTCTATTCTCAATAAAAACCTTTTCCACTTCTCTTGACAAGTAGTTAGAACGATATAAGATCGCAATATCATTATATTCATAGCCCTGTTTCAACAAACTTTGGATACAACTTACAATATAATAAGCCTCACTCGTTTCATCTGGTAAAGTCTTATGAACAATCTTATCGCCATCACCATTCTCAGAAAACAAGTCCTTAGGAACACGTGACTTATTATATTTAATAAGTGAGTTAGCTCCCTCTAGGATATTGTTAGTAGAACGATAATTCTGGTTCAAAATAATCGTCTTAGTATTCTTAAAATCCTTATCAAAATTCACAATGATATTAACATCAGCACCACGCCAAGTATAAATAGTTTGGTCAGGATCGCCCACTACATAAACATTGTCATGAGTTGAAGATAATAATTTAATTAATTCATATTGAGTCTTATCGATATCCTGGAACTCATCAACATGAATATAAATAAACTTAGATGACCATTTCTTTAAGATATCCTTATGTAACTTAAATAATCTAACTGTAAAAAGAATTAAATCATCAAAATCTAGGGCATACAATGACTTTAATCGCTCATCATAATACTTATAGACATTAGCCTTATCAACCAGCTTCTTCTCGCCATAGGCTTGATCCATTGCCTTTTCATAAGACAATTCCTCATACTTACAATTGGCAATATAATCCAAGGCACTACCATAAGATAAGTCCTTCTTATCGATGTTAAATTCCTTATAAGCCTCTTTCAAAATAGTTTTTTGGTCGTCCCCGTCTACAATAGTAAAGTTCTTAGGATAGCCAAAAACACCAATTTCTTCTTTTAATATACGCACACATAAAGAGTGAATTGTTGAAATAAAAGCACCATCTCCAGCCTCGCCCAACATTTCACTGATTCTATTTTTCATTTCATTGGCAGCCTTATTAGTAAAAGTAATTGCCAAAACATTCTTAGGATTAATATGTTTTTGTTCAATCAAATAAGCGATACGCATTGTCAAAACACGTGTCTTACCACTTCCTGCACCCGCAATAATTCTTAAATGCTTAGACTCATCGATAACTGCCTCTTTTTGTTTATCATTTAAACTAGAATAACTAACCACAGATTGTAAATTCTCCCACTTTCTTATATCCAATTTTCATATAGACACTTGCCGCATCTGGATTATTATAGAATAGACAAGGCATCTTATTTTCCTTTAATAAATCATTACTTAACTTAGCCACAAGCTTTGATGCATAACCATTTTTACGTTCACTTTCAATTGTTCCAACACTAACAATCATTGTCAAACCCTCACATTCTGCCGTACTAGCACCAATACTAACGATATTGCCATCTTTATAAAGGGCATAATATCTAGCACTCTTTGGATGTTCTAAGTTATTCTTGATATCTTCAAACTTTAGATGATCACCAAAGATAGATGTTTGTACCAAATGATAAGCCTTCGCCTCATCCAAGCCAATTCTTCTAATATCTTCATCATTATTTAAAAACTGTTCATTAACATGTTCAATACTTGCGAAATAGCATGGTTTTCTTACGTAAGTATCAGGAAAGTTAACCTTAGATAAAACACTAGTTTTGCCATTAAAGTTCATATGGCCATATTCTTCAATCAACTTAGCTACAAAGTCATTATCAACCTCATCACTATTTGACGAAATAACCATATTGCTCAAATACTTAAGATAAATAGTCTTAATACCCTTTTCATCCTCATCTACCCAAACATCCATGGTTTCACTATCAACCCCAAAGTTTAAAATATCGCCAATGGCGAACAAATTCATTACCTTATCTAGATATAAATAATCTAACAATCTTCTTGCGTCTTCATTAATACATTTTTTAATCATGCTCAATATTATACAACAGTTTTAATTATTAGCTCGATGTTATAAAATTGTCTTATGTTATACAGTGAAAATATTAAAGATTATTATCTTTTAGATGCAGGTGACGGTGAAAAACTTGAGGTTTGGGGTCCCTACATTTTAAGAAGACCAGATCCAATGGCTATCTGGAAGAAACAAAAACCTGAGCTTTGGGATAAAGCTGACGCTATCTATCACCGTTCTAAGACTGGTGGTGGTTATTGGGAATTTAAGAAAAAATTACCTGAAAAATGGCATATTCATTATAAAGATCTAACTTTTAAAGTATCGCCAACCAATTTTAAGCACACAGGAATCTTCCCTGAACAAGCTGCCAATTGGGACTTTATCTACGATAAGTTAAAAGATAGGCCTGATGCTAAGGTGTTGAATTTATTTGCCTACTCTGGTGCTGCCACTACAGTTGCCGCAAGTGCTGGCATTAGTGAAGTAGTCCATGTTGATGCTTCTAAGGGCATGGTTGAATGGGCCAAGGAAAACAGAGACCTATCTAACTTACAAAATACATGCATTAGATATATCGTTGAAGATTGTCTAAAGTTCATGAAAAGAGAAGTTAGAAGAGGAAGAAAATACGATGGCATTATCATGGACCCACCTTCTTATGGTAGAGGACCTAATAACGAAATCTTCAAGTTTGAGGAACAAATTGGACCATTAATTGAAGAAGCTACCAAACTATTAAGTGATGACCCACTATTTTTAATTGTTAATACTTATACAACAGGCTATTCTTGTACAACCATTGAAAATGTACTTAGAAGTTATTTAGATGGTCCATTACCACTAGGTCAAGAAATAGGCGTCAAGATGAAAGACATCGACTTTTTCTTACCATGTGGCTTTACAACAAGGTGGACCAAATGAAATTAAAGGTAATCTATGAAGACAATCATTTGTTGGTAGTAGATAAGCCAATAAATGTACCCATGCAGCTAGATAGTTCTAATGATCTAGACCTACTTACAATGTGCAAAGATTATCTAAAAGAAAAATACAACAAACCAGGTAATGTATATTGCGCCTTGTTACATAGACTAGATAGACCAGTAAGTGGTGTTTGTATCTTTGCGAAAACTAGTAAAGCTGCATCAAGATTATCTAGCGATATTCAAGCACATAAGTTTAAAAAAGAATATATAGCAGTAGTCTATGATAATGGTCTAGATGATAAAGGCATTTTTGAAGATAAGCTCTTAAAAGACGAGAAGACTAATATGGTTAAGGTTGATAAAAAAGGTAAGGATGCTAAGTTAGATTATCAAGTACTTAAAAGAAAAGATAATCTAGCCCTAGTAAAAATCAATCTGCATACTGGTAGATCTCATCAAATAAGAGTACAGTTCTCAAGTCGCAATCACCCTTTGTGGGGAGATCAACGTTACAACAAGGATGCTAAAGTAGGACAACAAATTGCCCTACACTCATATAGATTGACGATTACTCATCCTGTAACGAAAGAAAAAATGACTTTTGTGTGCGATACCGATAGAGTTCCCTTTAAGGAGGTTAAACAATGACGGTGAAGAAAAAGAAAAGAAGATTAAACGGACGTTTCATTGCCCTAGTATGTGTTGTGTTATTGATTGGGTTATCTATCTACAAGATTCCTCATTTCATCAATACCAACAAACTAGAAGCTCTAGGCTATGATGATAGTGCTATCAGTGCTATTTATAAAAAAGGTCTACGTAAAGATATCTTAAAGAATGAATATTATAGTGATTATCTAAATAGCGAAGTTTCTAAGGATTCATTTAATAAGAAGTATCTAAGACTATATACAATGTGTGATTATTTAGATGAATCATATTTTGAATTATATGAATCTTTAAAGGAAAAGAAAGAATATACTGATGAAGAATTAGAATTATTGTTCGCTAACTTAAAAGATTATGATTTAAAACCATTATTCGTTTTTGAAAAATTAGATTCAATCGAAGATTATATTGATGATTGTCTAAGACATGAGAACTCAGAAAATAGTTTTACAGTAAGTGGTGATTATCTAAAGCCATATGAGAATGTAATTAACGTAAGTGATCCTGAAAGTATTGAAACTTATGTTTCTACTAAATCTTATATTGGTGAATACGAACCAGTTAAAAGAGTAGAAATCAATTCACTTCATGCGGTACCTGGTGTAGAACTTGAATCAAGAGCCTTATTAGCTTATACCGAAATGTGTGAAGCAATTAGAAAAGAAGATTTAAGCATGGCCATCTATGCATATCAAGGCTATATCTCTTATGAAAAACAGAAACAACTTCATATTGACGATGATGTAAATTTCGAAGCAGGTTATAGTGATATGCAAACAGGACTAGCTGTTTATGTCCTAGCTAGTGAAAACCCTAAGGCTAGTGCCTTCAAGGATTGTAAAGTATATACATGGCTACAACAACATGCCCATGAATATGGCTTCATTCAAAGATTCCCAGAAGGAAAATCAGCATTCACAGCCCATAGCGAAGTACCTAATATGTATCGTTATGTTGGTGTTGATTTAGCTACTAAGATCTACGAAAGTGGCTTAAGCTTTGATGAATATTACTTCAACTATATACAATAAGTAATCGAGTAGGAGAAACTAAATAAAAGTTTCTCCTTTTATTTAGTTTCGACCTCTCACACCACCGTACGTACGGTTCCGTATACGGCGGTTTCAAATTTACTTAAAAGTTATGCTGTAGCTGATAGTATTCACCCAATGAA
>JALFIR010000022.1:0-8497 GCA_022776215.1 Solobacterium sp.
ACAAGATTGCTTACATTGTGGCACAAGGCCACATACGTACTAGATTCTTTTTGCATCGCTCTTCCTTTTGATGATATTTTATCACCAAAAGGAAGACCATACGTTGCAAGCAACGGGGAAAACCCCAAGGAAGCTCTGACCGGTCAAAGACATGTCACTCGCTTATTTTACCCATTTAATCGGTTAAAGATACTGCCCCAAATATTTGGATTCCCAATCCGAATATTAAGGGGAACAGTTATTAATGGAATAATTTTACTATTCATTGAACTTCAATGCGTTCTTATTAATATTTCTTGTTATAAAGAAAATGATTATCTAGCTCCAATTCATAATAGTTCTTAAACACTGAAACAGGAAAATTTCTAATATAGAAATCAACCATATCCTTAGTTATATTATGAGCTTTTATATAATCATACACTTTAGGTTTTGCATCCTTGAAATTACCATCGATATAGAAATCAATATTCTTCAATAAATCTAACAACTGTAAAACATAAACATTATTAGAATCAATTAATAAAGGACTATTTCTAAGCACGAATTGTCTATCGCTAATACTTATTTCTCTATATTTTGCTGAAGCATTATTACTTACAATTTCAATAATTCTTGGAACCTGCGTTGTTATTCCTAATTGATTCGCAAAAGTGTTACCGGAATAATAACCATTAACACTTTTTCCATTATCAACATATTTATATCTTGCAACAATATCGGCACTTAAACCTATATCAACATTTAATTTGTTTTTCTTTGGAATATAATAAACACCATTTTCATATTTATTGATATCGCCATTATTACATAAAGTATTTAATCTTTGTGTAAGAGCTGATTTAGAAAAATTATCAAATGATAAATCAGAAACAAATATTGGCTCTCCCTCTTTATAATTTTCCTTTAAATAATCAAGTAGCATTCTTTACCTCAACATAAACATTTTTAACTGTATTAGTTAAATTTGTTAAGATAATTATAATAAACGCATCACACAGTGTCAAAACTTTAACACCATTTACATTCTACATTTATAAACAAGAGTATTATTCCCAAATTATTCCCATCTTTATCAACATATGTGGAAAATTAAGAGTCAGATCTCTCTAACCTTTAAAGAAACTTATTCATCATTGTAGCAGTAAAACAACAAGTCTATTTATTTAAAAATATTTAAAATAGTATGGCAATTACTAATCATTGACAGTCATAAGCGTCAATGCTATATTATCGTTAATAAGTCATATCGATATGACTATTTCAAATAAAGGAGGAAAATTCAATGAATCGTTTAAAGGACAAAGTCGCCATCGTTACTGGCTCTACTAGTGGCATTGGTATCGGTATTGCGCGATTATATGCAGCCGAAGGAGCAAAGGTTATTATTTGTGGCAGACGTAAGGAAAAAGGTGAAGCTGTTGTGGAACAGATTCGCAGTGCAGGCGGTGATGCAGCATACCATTTTCTTGACCTAACAGACTTTACAACAATTGAAAAACTAATTGATGACACTGCTAAAAACTATGGCAAAATTGACATACTAGTCAATAATGCAGCTAACGTTGGTCTACCAGATGGACGCGTAGACGAAATTACACTAGAAATGTGGGACGCTATCTTCAGCAGTGACCTACGAGGTGCATTTTATGCTATTAAATGCGTACTACCTTATATGCAGAAAAACGGCGGAGGTTCCATTGTAAACATTGGTTCAACGGCAGCTTGCGGTGGTGATTTAGGTGCGACAGCCTACGCTTGTGCAAAAGCAGGTGTCGACATGTTAACATCTAGCGTTGCACTTCAATATGGCAAAGAAAACATTCGTTGTAACTGTGTACGCCCAGGCCTAATTGTTACACCACAGAATGATGCATTTGTATCAGAACAACTTCGTCAAATCTTTTTGAGCAATATTGAAGTTAACCGCTACGGTTGCCCAGAGGACATTGGTCATGCCTGTGTATTCTTAGGCTCAGATGAAAGTGCCTTTGTAACTGGACAGATTATCAACGTTGACGGTGGTATGAACTCTCACGCGCCTACAGTTGCACAGTTCCGTGCAGCAGACAGCCGTACATGGTAAACGATATAAAAGACTCAGAATTGGCTTTTCGTACTGGTGAACTTTTCAATAAGAAAATCACCGCAATATTTTTGGATTCTTTTAAAGGCAAGTATGGTCACACACAAGTGGAAGTACTTATTTATCTACATGACCATGGTGAAGCAAAAGCTACAGAACTATGTACAGCTATTGGTGTGCCAAAACAACATATTTCTAAAATTGTAAAAGGATTTTTAGAAGATGGGCTATTAGAAATCAATCAGTGTACAGAGGATCGTCGCATCGATATTCTTACATTATCAGTAAAGGGGGAAAACTTCTACAAAAGCACTACCAAATAAGCAACGACCATTTTGATAGACTTATGAAAAAGTTGCCACCCACATTAGCGGAATTGTTGCGTCAATCGATGAAACAAATGTTAGAGATACTAAAAGAAATATAAACCAAACAAGGGAAGCGAGAATCAATTGTAGATTACCTCGCTTTTCTTGTTTTTACCGGCTTCTGTACGCACCAACGCAACTTTTTTAATACTGTGCTAAGTCTTTGACCAAAAGGAATAGGCAAGGATTTATGCTAACGTAAGACTTTTTGGATTCTTCTAATTCTTAAACTAGAAAAACGGAAACTAATACTCAATAGTAGATTTATTAAGATGTTTTATTACAACATCAAAACTAAAAGCCAGATCTCTCTGACTTTCAATTAATTCATTTCTGTAATCGTAAACGATAAACCTAAATGCTTAAAGATATTTAAAAGAGTGCTTATATTAGGTGTTGTCTTACAAGACTCAATTCTTGCGATAGAAGATTGAGGAACACCACACTTACTCGCAAGATCTCTTTGAGACAAACCAAGTTCCTTTCTTCTATCAATAATAGTAGAAATAATATAAGCCAATTGCTCAGCTTCTTCTATATCACCAGAAGCATATTGGTCTATGTTTTTTACATAATTTTTATAATCATTCCACATTTTCATAACCAAATGATAGCATGTTCGCTATCAATTAGATAAGTAATAGCGCCAACCTATATACCCCAAAAGAAACTAACCAAGCTATTACACATTGATAAACCACAACATAAATAGCCCACTTAACACCTAATTCCCTCTTAATTGAAGCTATAGCTGCAACACATGGTGTATACAACAACGCAAAAGTTAATAAAGAATAAACAGATGCAGCACTTAAGATACTAGTAATATTATTACCAACTAAGATACCTAAAGTAGAAACCACACTCTCCTTGGCCATAAAACCAGTAATAAATGATGTACAAATACGCCAATCACCTAAGCCAATAGGCTTAAATAAAGGTACTAATCCGTTTGCCAACATAGCTAATAAAGAAGTTGAAGAATCACTAACTAGATTAAACTTCAAATCAAAGCTTTGTAAGAACCAAACAACAATAGTAGCCAACAAGATAATAGTAAAGGCTCTATCAATAAAGTCTTTAGCCTTCTCCCACAACAGTTGGCTAACATTCTTGAGTCCTGGTAAACGATAATTAGGAAGCTCCATCACAAACGGAACTGGTTCACCCTTAAACATCGTATTTCTATATAAAAGAGCCATCAAAATACCTATTAAAATACTAAAGAAATACAAGCCAGTCATAATAAGACCACCATGCCCCTTAAAGAAAATAGACACAAAGAAAGAATAAATAGGTAATTTAGCACTACAACTCATAAAAGGAGTAAGCAATATTGTCATCTTTCTATCTCTTTCACTAGTTAAAGTTCTAGTAGCCATAACAGCAGGAACTGTACAACCAAAACCTATCAACAAAGGAACAATACTCTTACCAGACAAGCCAATCTTTCTAAGTAACTTATCCATCACAAACGCAACTCTTGCGATATAACCACTATCTTCCATCATTGATAAGAAAAAAAACAAAGTTACAATAATCGGCAAGAAACTCAAAATAGAACCAACACCTTTAAAAATGCCATCAACCACTAGGCTCTTAACAGCTGCATTAACATTCATAGTTGTCAACAAATTGCTAACTAAAACTGTTAATTTATCAATACCCATTGCCAATAAATCCTGTAAGAAAGCACCAATCACATTAAAAGTTAAATAGAAAACAGCCAACATGATTAGAATGAAACAAGGAATAGCTGTATACTTACCAGTTAATACCCTATCTATCTTCTCACTTCTAATTCTTTCCTTACTCTCTTTAGGCTTACCAACAGTCTTCTCACATAATCTTTCAATAAATTCAAAACGCATATCAGCAATCGCAGCACTAGCATCAAGACCCCTCTCTTTTTCCATCTGCTTAATAATATGCTCAAGAGTTTCCAATTCATTTTGATCAAGCTTCAACTTATCAATCACAAGCTCATCCCCTTCGATTGCCTTAGTAGCCGCAAACCTAACTGGAATATCAGCCTTAAGCGCATGATCCTCTATTAAATGACAAACTCCATGAATACATCTGTGCAGTGCGCCACCATGATCATTCTCATCACAAAAATCAATTCGCTTAGGTAACTCTTGATACTTAGCCACATGCATCGCATGCTTAATAAGTTCATTAACACCCTCATTTTTCGCAGCTGAAATAGGAATAACTGGCACACCCAACATATTCTCCAAATCATTGACATTGACAAAACCATGATTGCCCAACAATTCATCCATCATATTAAGGGCCACAACCATTGGCCTATCCATCTCAATTAGTTGCATAGTCAAATACAAGTTTCTCTCAATATTTGTCGCATCAACAATATTAATAATAGCCTTAGGCTTTTGTTCAAGCACAAAATTACGAGAAACAATCTCCTCACTACTAAAAGGAGACATCGAATAAATACCAGGCAAATCTGTAATAACCGTATTAGGATAACCCTTAATAGAACCATCCTTCCTATCAACAGTAACACCTGGGAAATTACCAACATGCTGATTCTCACCAGTTAAACAATTAAACAAAGTAGTCTTACCACAATTTTGATTACCAACAAGCGCAAAACTAATTAATTCATCATCAGGCAACTTCTTTAAATCATCCTCTTCATTATGATATTTGCCCTCTTCACCTAAACCTGGATGATCACTATCCTTAACACGCTCAATGCTGACATGTTTTCTTGTTCTCTCTTTTATAGGCTCAACCTTAATCTTCTCACCTCCTTGAAGTCTTAAAGTCAACTCATAACCATGAATCTCTATTTCCATAGGATCACCCATTGGTGCCAACTTCTTAACCGTAAACTCAGCGCCAGGGACAATACCCATATCTAAAAAATGCTGTCTAAGAGCACCACTACCCCCAACTTCAATAATTCTTGCACTACTTCCAATTTCAATCTGATCTAATGTTTTCATACAGTTATCTCCACTTCTATAAATTATATTGCAAATTCACTATAAAAAAGATGCCAACATAAGTTAGCATCCAATTATTTAAACATTAAATTTAAAGAAGATTACATCGCCATCCTTAACGATATATTCCTTGCCCTCTTGACGAATCTTACCAGCTTCCTTAAGCTTAGCCTCTGACTTATACTCCATCATATCATCATAAGCATAAACCTCAGCCTTAATGAAACCTCTCTTGAAATCGGTATGAATAACACCAGCACAATCAGGCGCCTTCATGCCATCGGTGAAAGTCCAACCACGGCATTCATCCTTACCAACTGTAAAGAAAGTCTTAAGACCCAAAGTCTTATAAGCCTTCAAAATCAACTCATCAAGACCTGAATGATTAATACCTAAATCTTGTAAGAAAGCCTCTTTCTCTTCCTTATCCAAATCACTCAATTCTTCTTCAATATGAGCACTAATCGCAACAACCTCACTATTTTCCTTAGCAGCATACTCACATAAAGCTACATAATGAGGATTAGTTGTTGGATCATTAATCTCTTCCTCTTTAATATTGCCGATATAAATAACAGGCTTAGCAGTCAAGAAACAGAATTGTTTCAAATAAGCCCACTCTTCATCATTAAACTCTAAAGAACGAACTAACTTTGATTGACCAAGCGCATCATGAACTCTCTTCAAGATATTGTACTCAAACATAGCCTCGCTATCCTTAGTAGTCAAAGCCTTCTTCTCTACCTTAGAAATACGATTCTCGCAAGTAGCCATATCAGCCATAATTAATTCATAATTAATAATCTCAATATCGTCAACTGGATCCACACGATTATAAACATGTTGAATGTCATTATCTTCAAAACATCTAACAACATGACAAATCGCATCCACTTCTCTGATATTGGCTAAAAACTTATTACCAAGACCCTCACCAGTACTTGCACCCTTTACAAGACCAGCGATATCCGTGAATTCAAAAGTTGTGAAAATAGTCCTTTCTGGTTCAAAAATTTCAGCTAAATTAATAAGTCTTTGATCCTTAACCTCAACAACACCAACATTTGGCTCAATTGTTGCGAAAGGATAATTAGCCGCCTCAACCCTTGAATTCGTAATAGCATTAAATAAAGTTGACTTACCAACATTAGGTAGTCCAATAATTCCTGCAGTTAAACTCATAATACTAGTTTACAACAAATCAGATAGAAAACCCACGACTTTAATTGTTTGATGGATGTTTTTTGTTTAAAAATTAGTGTTAGTTATATTAATAATTATCTATCAAATATAGTATAATATAGTCAAGGATAAATCTATGAATGAATACATAAATAAGAATGGAATAGTTTATACAAATCAGTTTCATATTATATTTTCTCCAAAGTACAAGAAACCCGTATTAACTGCTAATGTTGAAAAACGTCTTAAAGAAATATTATATGAAGAAGCAGATAAGATGGATGTTGAAATTAAAGCTTTAGAAATTATGCCAGACCATGTACATATGTTTATAGAGTTTGATCCTAGATTAATGCTTCATAAAGTTGTTAAGCAATTTAAAGGCAAAAGCTCTCATATATTAAGAGAAGAGTTTCCATTTCTAAAATCAAGTATGCCATCATTATGGACTAGAAGTTATCTATCTTGTTCTGTTGGTCATATTAGTGAAGATGTAATAAAAGAGTATATAGAAAGTCAACAAAGAAGAATTAGATAGTAAGGAGAATCGTTATGGCTAAAAGTAATACATCATCATATGTGGTTACATACGAATTAGCTTTTGATAATGATAATCCTTCTAGTGTTTTAGATAAATTAGAAAAGATAGCTAAGGCTATTTATAATGATTGTTTAAATGAATGTTTGAAACGGTATCATAAATTAATTCATGATAAAAAGTATCAAGAATTATTAAAAGAATATAAGACTTCTAATAATAAAAATGAATTGAATAAACAATTAAATGATATAGCTTTGAGTTATGGATACTCAGAGTATGATATGCATAAATATGTTAAAAAGCCTTATGAATACTTTAATAAGAAGTTAGGTTCTCAGGAATGTCAAAAAATAGCTACAAGAGCTTTTAAGGCAATCGAGAAATTAAGATATCATCAAGCTGATAAAGTTGCCTTTAAAAATAAATACGATAGCTTTTCAATAGAGGGAAAATCATCTACTTCTAAACTTCATTAT
Organism: Solobacterium sp.; assembly: GCA_022776215.1. Taxonomy (GTDB): domain Bacteria; phylum Bacillota_I; class Bacilli_A; order Erysipelotrichales; family Erysipelotrichaceae; genus Colivicinus. The sequence goes on from JALFIR010000022.1 coordinate 7,629, forward strand.
TGTGATGATGTTTTAGCTATTAGTTATGGTAACTATAAGTTTAAACTAAAAATTAAAAGAAATGATATTTATGCTCAAACTGCATTACTAGATGAAGTTAAATACGTTAGAATTTATCCTCAACACATAAGAAACAAGAAGAGATGGTTTGTTCAATTAATATTTAAAGGAACACCACCAAGTAAGAATAGACAATATGGTGATAACTTTAAAGTACAAGGTATTGATATAGGTACAAGTACTATAGCTATTGTAAGTAATGAAAAAGCTAATTTAAAAGAACTAGCACCTAATTGTAAAGAGAATGAAAATAAGATTAAAGTCTATCAAAGAAAGTTAGACCGTTCTAGAAAAGCCACTAATCCTAATAACTATAATGAAGATGGAACTATAACTAAAGGTAGACATAATTGGTATAAATCTAAGAGTTATCTAAATACTCAATCAAAACTAAAAGATGAGTACCGCAAATTATCTGTTAAAAGAAAACAAGCTCATGAAATATTAGCTAATCAAATAATAGCCGAAAGTCTTGATATTCGTGTTGAGGAAATGAACTTTAAAGGTCTACAAAAACGAAGCAAGAAGACTACTGTTGATAAAAACGGTAAGATTAATTCTAAGAAAAGATATGGCAAAACAATAAAGAATAGAGCTCCAAGTATGTTTTTATCTATTCTTGATAGAAAGCTAAAATATTACAATCTAGAATTAAAGAAAATCAATACCTGTAGAGTTCGGTTAAACTGACCAGTCAATTCGGATTGACTGGCTGCCCAGTTCGTTAAGAACTGGCTATTACACCTATATAAGAAAGACGCCCTATATAACGGCTGCTATATAGGGCTTTTGTTTAACTTTTGTTGTTA
>JALFIR010000017.1:0-71838 GCA_022776215.1 Solobacterium sp.
TTCTCCTTTCTTTAAATGACAAAAGATGTTCTTGTAAGATTATTGTCACTTAAATCAAAGAGTAAATGCAACTTGAACTTCCTAAAAGACTTAATTCAATTTTGCCTATCTTAAAGTGGAACTTAACTTTTTACTTCAGGACCTAGAATTTACAAAAAATATTTTAAATTTATCCTTGAAATATAGATGATGAATGACTATAATTTTTTAGAAGACTTTAATATAGTACGAGATACTATGAAGGCCAGGAATTGTTATATATGTTTTTTCATAAGGTCCACCCCATAGTATCAACTGCGGGTTTTTGTTTATATAGGAGGATTTTATGGAAAATTCAAAAATGTCATTAGCTAAGAAGATGGCAATTGCCCTTGTTCTTGGCGTTGTAGTTGGTATTGGAGCTATTTTATTAAGAGTTAAGTTAGTTGAAGGTGGTAATCCAGAGACTTGGAATACTATCAATAATTTGTTGTTCGCAGATATTACTGCTGAGGGCAATGAAAAAGCTATTGGTTTATTTTATATAATTGGTCAATTGTTCGTTAAGGCAATGCAGGTTATTATCATTCCTATGGTGTTCACATCAATTGTTATCGCAATGATTAGAATATCAGATGCTAAGAAGCTTGGTAGAATTGCTTCTAAGACAATTGGCTATTTTTTACTTACAACTGTTATCGCAATCTTAATTGCCTCAGTATGCGGTATGTTAAGTTACAATGCAGGCTTATTTAAGTCAGTTGAAACAGGTCTTGAGGCTGCAACTGGTAAGAGCGCTAGTAACCCATTGTTGATTCTAATTAATGCGGTTCCAAATAACTTTGTATCAGCATTAAGTAATAATGGCGGTGTTCTTGCGATTGTTGTGTGTGCTGTTGCGGTTGGTTTAGGTATTAATTCAAATCCTAAAAAGTTTAGCGCTGTCTCAAAGTTATGTTCAGAAATTTCAGAACTAGTTACCGTTATCTTGTCATTTATCGTAAACAAGTTTGCACCAGTTGCGATCTTTTGTTTATTAACTAGAACTTGTGCTGCTTATGGTGTTTCTTACTTAAAGCCAGCATTAAGTTATATCGTTTTAACTACAGTATTATTATTGTTGTTCTTGTTTGTGTTCTATCCTTTGTTTGTATCAGTTACTACAAAGTGTAACCCTATTACTTTCGCTAAGAAGATTGCGAAGGTTGCCTTATTTGGTTTCTCTACTTCTTCAAGTGCTGCAACATTGCCAATGAATATGGAAACTGCTAAAGTAGAATTAGGTGTAAGCGATGAAATCGCATCATTTGTATTACCTTTGGGTATGACTATTAATATGGATGGTACTGCTTTGATGCAAGTAGTTGCGACAATCTTTATTGCAGGTGTTGCTGGTTATAGCGTAAACTTCACACAAATTGTATTAATTGGTTTATTAGCAGTTATCGCATCAGTAGGTACTCCTGCTGCTCCTGGTGCAGGCGCTGTAATCTTGTTTACAATTCTTTCGGGTGTGGGTTTCACAAATGAAATTGCCTTGTCTGTATATGCCTTAATCTTAGCTATCAATAGACCAATTGAAATGCTAGTTACTGCATTAAATGTTACAGGTGATACTGCTTGTGCTATGGTTGTTGCCAAGAGTGAAGATGGCCTTGATGAGAAGGCATTTAATGCAGAAAGCGGAGAGTATGGAGAAGAAATTATTAAAAGTTCTATCTAACGAAGGTAGTGGCCCTTACTTCACTATGAAGTTGGCTGCTGGTGAGGGTCTTGATATTAAACCGGGCCAATTCTTGAATCTTCAGATTAAGGAAAAGAGTTTAAGAAGGCCTATTTCTATCAGTGACTATAAGGATGGTATTATTACTTTAGCTATTAAGATTAATGGTGAGGGTACTAAGATTTTGTCTGAAATGGGTGTCGGCGAAGAGCTTGACACTTTATTGCCACTTGGAAATGGTATTGATTTGGATTTATTTAAAGATGAAATCCTACTTGTAGGTGGTGGTATTGGTGTAGCACCATTACTTTATATAGCTAGAGAGGCTAAAAATAAGGGTCTAAAGGTTACAACAGTACTTGGCTTTGGTAATAGAGATAATACGATTCTTTTAGAAGAAATTAAGGCTTATAGTGACAATTTCTTTGTGAGCTATGATTGCGATGGCTTAAATGTTGTTGATGTCTTAAAAAAAGAGGGTTTAGACAAAATCAATTATTTTGCCTGTGGTCCGCTTGTTATGTTAAAAGGTGTGACTTCATATTGTAAGGACGGCTACTGTTCTTTGGAAGCTAGAATGGGCTGTGGCTTTGGTGCTTGTATGGGCTGTTCAGCTACGTTTAAGAGTGGCCGTAAAAGAATTTGCAAGGAAGGTCCAGTGTTTGAAGCGGAGGATATTATATGGGAAAACTTGATGTAGAATTATCTAATTTAAAACTAAAGAATCCTTTGATTCCTGCTTCTGGTACTTTCGGTTATGGCTTTGAGTTTGCAGAATTCTATGATATCAATGAGCTTGGTTCATTTTCTATTAAGGGAACTACTCTAGAGCCTCGTGATGGTAATAGACTACCAAGAATTGCTGAATATGCAGGTGGGATGTTAAATAGTGTAGGTTTAGAAAATCCTGGTGTTGAAAAGGTAGTTAATGAGTATTTTCCTAAGTTAAAGGAAATTTATCATGGTAAGGTTTTTGCGAATGTATCTGGTTTTTCTCTTGAACAATATAGAGAATGTGCTAGAAAACTAGATAAGGAAGATCTTGTAGGTATTATCGAACTTAATATCTCTTGTCCTAATGTGCATGGTGGTGGTATGTCTTTTGGGACTGATATCGATAGTGCAGTTAGTGTTTTAAAAGAGGTAAAGAGTGTTTGTACAAAGCCAGTGTATGTAAAGTGTACTCCTCAATGTAAGGATATAGTTAAGATGGCTAAGGCTTTAGAAGAGAATGGTGCTGATGGTTTAGTGTTATTAAATACTTTCTTAGGTATGCGTTTTGATATTAGAACTGGTAAGCCGATTTTAGATAATCTAACAGGTGGTGTTTCTGGCAAGGGCATTTATCCAATTGTTCTAGAGACAATTTATAAGGTATATAAAGAAGTTAATATTCCAATCGTTGGTTGTGGTGGTGTGTCTTGTGCTAAGGATGTAGTTGAGATGATGTCTGCTGGTGCTAGTGCGGTTGAGATTGGTACTGAAAATTTAATTAATCCCTATGCTTGTAAGGAAATAATTGATGATTTAGGTATTTTATTAGATGAACTAAAAATAGATAATATAAGTAGTATTATTGGAAGGAGTCATAATGTCTAGAGAAGTTATAGTTGCGTGCGATTTTAAGGATAAGGAAACTTTACTTTCTTTCCTTGATAAGTTTGATGGTGATAAGAAGCCTTTCTTAAAGATTGGTATGGAAATTTTCTATGGTCAAGGACCAGAACTTGTAAGAGAGATTAAGAAAAGAGGCCATAAGGTTTTCCTTGATTTAAAGTTACATGATATTCCAAATACTGTTTATAAGGCTATGTTGAATCTTGCTGATCTTGATGTAGATATGGTTAATGTTCATGCAGGTGGCGGTATTGAGATGATGAAGGCTGCAAAAAGAGCACTAACTGAAAAGGGTAAGGATACAAAGTTACTTGCAGTTACTATTTTAACTAGTTTAAATAGCGAGAGTATCGCTAATGAATTATTAATTTCTAAGGATTTAAATGAGACAGTAGTTCATTATGCTAAGAATGCTAAACAAGCAGGATGTGATGGTGTTGTTTGTTCACCTTTAGAGAGTGGTGTTGTTAAGGAAAATTGTGGCAGCGATTTCTTAACAGTTACTCCTGGTGTTCGTTTTGCGGATGATGATAAGGGTGATCAAAAAAGAGTTACTACTCCAGCTTTAGCTAAGGAATTAGGTTCTTCTTATATTGTTGTAGGAAGAAGTATTACAGCTGCTGCTGATCCAAAGGCTGCTTATTTAAGAGCTTGTGAAGAATTTGAAGGGGAATAAAATGGAGAGAAAAATTGCGGAAGATTTATTAAAGATTAAGGCTGTGTTCTTAAGACCAGAGGAACCATTTACTTGGGCTAGTGGTATTAAGTCACCTATTTATTGTGATAACCGTTTAACATTATCTGATGTTGAGGTTAGAAATGATGTTGAAAATGCTATCGCAGAACTTATTAAGAAGTATTATCCAGAGACTGAGATGGTAATTGGTACATCTACTGCCGGTATTGCGCATGCTGCTATTGTTGCTACTATCTTAAACCTACCTATGGGTTATGTTAGAGGTTCTAACAAGGATCATGGTAGAAATAATAAGATTGAGGGTAAGGTTGAACCTGGCACTAAGTGTGTTGTAGTTGAAGATTTAATTTCAACTGCTAAGTCTGCAATCGAAGTTTGTGAGACTTTAAGAGAAGTTGGTGCTGAAGTATTAGGTATCGCATCTATTTTCACTTATGGCATGACTAAGGCTTCTGATAAGTTAGCTGAACATAATATCATCAATCATTCATCAAGTAACTATGATACTTTGATTGATGTAGCTATTGATTGTGGTTATATCGAGGCTGAACAAAAGGATGCTTTGTTAGCTTTTAGAAATAATCCTGATGATGAATCTTGGATTAATAAATAGTTGGTTAATTTAAATCATTTATACTAAAACGAAGAGATTTGATGTTTTATGTCAAATCTTTTTCTTTTCATGTGTTAACATATTACTAGTCCATAAAGAGAGGCGGAGAGACAAGCTCTATGAAACCTCAGCAACCACTAGATATAGATGGTGCTAAAGCTTGTATGATGGGTTATGTTTGTTTTGTTGCCCATCAGTCGATGGGTTTTTCTTTTCTCTTTTTGGCTAATAGGAGGAAAAATATGTTTGAAAAAGTAAATCCATGTCATCCTGATAAGGTGGCAGATAGAATTGCAGGTGCTATTGTTGATTTGGCTTATACTAAGCAAGATAATCCAAAGGTTGCGGTTGAAGTATTGATTGGCCATGGTAATTGTCATGTGATTCTGGAGACTTCTTGTGTTTTCACTAAAGCTGAGATTGAAAGTATTGTGGCAAGAATCGCTGGTAATGTAAGATGTGATGTTGTTTGTGTTGCTCAAGATGAACATCTAGCAGGTAATCAAAAGGGTAAGGTAAGATGTGGTGATAATGGTATCTTCAAGGGTATGCCAGTTACTGCTGAACAAGTTAAGTTGTCTAAGATTGCTAGGGATATATATTCAAGATATCCAAGTGATGGTAAGTATGTATTAAGTGGCGATCGTTTGATTATTTGTCAAAGCAGAGCTAGTAGTGATGAACTTCTTGAATTATATCCAAATAGTGAAGTAAATCCTTTAGGTGAATGGGATGGTGGCTACAATGTTGATAGTGGGGCTACTAATAGAAAATTAGGCAGTGACATGGGTGATGGTGTTACTGGTGGTGGTTTACATGGCAAGGATTTGTCTAAGGCTGATGTGAGTGTTAATATCTATGCACATTTAAAGGCTCAGGAACTAAATAAGCCAATTACTTTGTGTTGTGCAATTGGTGATGAGACTATTGATGGCAGACCTTATAGTGAGATTGTAGAGATTGCTAGAGATTATATTGATTCTGTTGGTGGCTTTGAAGAGTTCGCTAAGTGGGGTTTAATCTAATAATACTGTATAATATAAGTGGAGGATGAAGATGAAAAAGATTTTAACTACACTTATGGCTATGCTTGCACTATTCACATTAGTTGCATGTTCAGAGGGAAATGATGAAAAGTTTCCAACTGATTTAAATAAGCTTATGGATGCAGTTTATGCAGGGCTAGATGATGAAGTTCCTTCAACTAGAAGAAAAAAGGTTACTGCTGATAATGTAGAGTATTATTTAGGTCTAAGCGAATGCAACTTTGAAGAGGCTTTAGCTAGTGAGCCTGATATGAGTTCAATTGCTCATTCTGTGGTTCTTGTAAAGGCAAAGAGTGCAAGTGATATTGATGCGCTTAAGAAAGAAATTTCTGAGAACTTAAATCCTAATAAATGGATTTGTGTGGGAGTTGAAGAAATCAAAATGGCATCACATGATAACATCTTACTTGTCGTAATGGATGATGAAGTTGGCGATAAGATGATTGAGAATTTTAATAATTTAAGTAAGTAAGGGTCTTCGAAAGAAGCCTTTTCTTTTGGTACAATGACAATATGATATTCTCAAGCGTTAGTTTCTTATTTTATTTCTTTCCTATCGTACTTATACTTTATTTTTTAAGTCCTAGGAAATATCGTAATTTAATATTGTTTATAAGTAGTTTGTTCTTTTATTTTGTAGGAGAGAAACAATATACATTGATTCTATTGTTTTCATGTGTTTTTAATTTTTTTTATTCGAAAAGGATTAAGGATAAAAAGACTTTATGGTTTGGTGTAATAGTCAATTTATCTTTGTTGATATATTTTAAATATACTAATTTCATTGTGAATGATGTATTAGGTTTTAATAATTTAGTAAATATTGTTTTGCCTATTGGTATATCATTCTTTACTTTCCAGGCAATCAGTTATTTGATTGATGTATATAGGGGTGATGTAAAGGCTAGTAAGTCATTTATTAACTTTGGCACTTACTTAACTTTCTTTCCACAACTTATCGCAGGTCCTATCGTAAGATATGAGACTGTTAATGAGGAATTGATTGATAGAAAAGAAAATGTTGATGATGCGAGTAGGGGTATAACCCGTTTTTGTGTAGGTCTATTTAAGAAGGTAGTAATCGCAGATACTTTAGGAAGTATAGTAAAACTATTAAGTGCTATTAAGGTACGCTCTAGTTTATCTTATTTCTTGGAAATGATTAGTGCTACGATGCAGTTATATTATGATTTTAGTGCCTATAGTGATATGGCTATTGGTATGGCTTTGATATTTGGTTTTCATTTCTTAGAGAATTTTAATTATCCATTAGTAGCTACATCAGTTAAAGATTTCTGGCGTAGATGGCATATTTCTTTGTCGTCTTTCTTAAAAGATTATATTTATATTCCCTTAGGTGGTAGTAGATGTTCTAATTCAAGATATATCTTTAATTTGTTTGTAGTATGGTTTTTAACCGGTTTCTGGCATGGTGGGGACTATAACTTTATTCTTTGGGGCTTGTATTTTGGCTTAGTTTTAATAATTGAAAAGTTTGTGTTCAAGGGTTTCTTTGATAGACATAAGATAATTGGTTTTGTGTATACAACTTTGATTGTGAATATATCTTTTGTGATTTTTAATCATTCTAATCTTTTGGATATTAAAAATTTCATAGTTGGACTATTTAACTTAAAATATCTAGTTGATAAGGAAACCTTATTCTATTTAAAGAACTATGTGGCGTTCTTTGCTGTGTGTATCGTTGGTATTACGCCATTATGTAAAAATATTTATTCTAGGTTAAAGAATAAGGATTTAGTTAATATAGTATTGGTAATCTTATTATTACTTATATCGACTGCATATATTATTGATGCGACTTTTATGCCGTTCTTATATTTTAGGTTTTAGTTTATGAAAAAGTTATTGATTATTATATTTGTATCTTTTATTAGCTTATTTGGTTTTATAAGTCTTTTTAATAAGGAAGAAATATCAATTTATGAAAGAAGGAAGTTAAAGGCTTTTCCTAAAATAATAGACAACAATAATTTCTTTGATGATTTAGATAAGTACTTAAGTGATCATTTTATTTTTAGACAAGATTTCAGGGAAGTTAAGGGTTTTGTGAACTATAATCTTTTTAATATTTCGATTAATAATAAGGTGACTATTAAGGATGATTACTTGTTTGAGTTGACAGAGACTAATTATAAGTCTTTGGATAATATTGTGGCTAAGGTGGATGAAATTATTACAAGGTTTGAAATTAATGACTATGAATTTATAGCTATTCCTTTAAAGAATCATTATGCTGGTTTGGATAATGTGAGTGAAGAGATTGATGAGTATCTTAGTGTAAAAATAGATAATTATCACTCATTGAAAGATTTGTTGTCATTATCAGATTATTATCGTACTGATATTCATCTTAAACAGGAAAGACTTGGTAGTGTTGTTAGTAAGATACTAGAGTTGTGTGATGTAGAAGAAAAAGATATAGAGTATTCATTTAATACATATGATAAGTTCTATGGTTCTTTATATGCCAAGATGGCTATAAGTATGAAGCCTGATACGATTACATATTTGACTAATGATTTGTTGAATGGCGTGAAGGTAGAAAGTGTTGAAGATAAAGACTTATTGGATGTCTATAATGTGTCAGAACTTGAATCGCTTGATCCATATAGTATTTATTTAAATGGTCCTAAGGCTTATTTAAAGATTGTGAATAAGAATGTAAAGAATAGAAAACTGATTATTTTTAGAGATTCATATACATCTAGTATTGCGCCATTGTTGGTTCCTTATTTTAGTGAAATAGAATTAATTGATCTAAGATATTACAGTAGTGATTTGCTTAATATTGATGGTGATCCTAAAGTTTTATTCATATTTGGAAGTGAAGTGTTAAATAATTCGTTTAGTATTAAATAATATATTGATTTTTTTGACTATAATGGTATGATATTTTTGTTCATTAGTTCTTTTTTAGCTTTATATTAAGGCTTTTGGGAAATGATAGGTATGCCCATCTATTTTGATGGGCTTTATTTATTTGGTGGACAGAAAATTAGGAGGAGATTTTTCAAATGGAAAAACAAAGTGTTGGTAAGATTCTTCTTGGTAAGTGGGATACTAAGACAATTGTTGGTGTTGCAATTGGTGTTGCATTGTTTGGTGTCTTAATGGACTATGCTTCTATTAAGGTTTTCACAAACACAAACTTAACTTTAGCTATGATTGTTCCTGTTATCGTTGGTGGACTATTTGGACCTCTACCTGCAGCCTTAGCTTGTGGTTTAGGTAACTGTTTAGCTGACTTAATCGGTGGCTGGGGCATGTGGTTTGACTGGTCAATCGGTAATGCTTTCTTAGGCTTCTGTGTTGGTTGTTTAAAGTTATATGGTGCTGATATCGAAAACGGTAAGTTTGATGCTAAGCAAATGATTATCTATGTAATCGTTGCGGTTGTTGGTAATGCCTTAGCATTTGGTGTTGTTACACCTATTTTCTCTGCATTGTTATATCAATCAGAATTAACTATTACTTTCATTCAATCTTTAACAGGTGGTATTTCTAATACAATCGTACTTGTTGTTGCTGGTATTCCTATTCTTAAGGCATTAGCTGCAAGAAACGCAAAAGCTACAAACCTAACTAAAGAATAATTATGTTAAAAGAGCCTATAATTGAGTTCAAGGATTTTAGTTTTCGTTATAAATCTCAAAACGAAGCTACTTTAAAGAATATCAATTTAACTATCTATAAGGGAGAGAAGGTATTATTACTAGGTCCTTCTGGTTGTGGTAAGTCAACTCTTGCTAACTGTATCAATGGAATTATTCCATTCTCTTTTAATGGTGAAATAAAGGGTTCATGTAAAATTGCTGGAGTAGAGTCATCTACTTCCAGCATTTTTAAATTAAGTTCGGTTGTTGGAACAGTATTACAAGATTCTGATGCCCAGTTTGTTGGTTTGTCGGTGGGCGAAGATATCGCATATGCTTTAGAAAATAATATGGTTCCAAGAAACGTGATGCTTAAGAAAGTTAAGGATGCGGCTACTATTGTTCATATGGAAGATTTCTTAGAGTCTGTTCCATATAATCTTTCTGGTGGTCAGAAACAAAGAGTTTCTCTTGCTGGTATCATGCATGATGATGTCCAAATTTTGTTGTTTGATGAGCCTCTAGCTGCGCTAGATCCTCAAATGGGTAATCAAGCTATCGCTTTAATTGATGAGATTCAAAAGGAAAATGAGAAGACAGTGTTAATTATCGAGCATCGTTTAGAAGATGTTTTATATAGACCTGTTGATCGTATTATTTTGATGTGTGATGGTGAGATTATCGCCGATACTACTCCTGATAAATTATTATGTAGTGAAAAGCTTAGAAAAGATGGTATTAGAGAGCCACTTTATCTAAGTGCTTTGAATATGGCTTCTTGCAAGTTTAGTGAAGAAGATCATCCAAGTGATATCTTCTCTATGAATCTTGATAAGTATAAAGATAAACTAGTTTCTTATTTTACTAGTGTTAAGACTAGTAATGTGAAAAAGAGCGATGAATGCTTACTAGAAGTAAAGAATGTTTCTTATAAGTATAAGAATCGTAATGTGAAGGTTCTTGATGATGTATCTTTTAAGGTCTATAAGGGCGAGAAGATTGCGATTGTTGGTAAAAATGGTGCTGGTAAGTCTACTATCGCTAAGATGTTGTGTGGGGTTATTAGACCGCTTGAGGGTGAAATACTTTTAAATGGTGAGAATTATTTAAAGTATTCTATTAAGGAAATTGGTCAAAAGATTGGCTATGTTATGCAAAATCCTAATCAAATGCTTGTTAAGGATATCATTAAAGATGAGGTTTCTTTGGGACTTAGACTAAATGGTTATAGTGAAGAAGAAATTGATAAGCGTATTGAAGAGGCTTTAAAGATGTGTAATCTATGGCCTATGCGTAATTGGCCAGTTGGTGTTGTAAGCTATGGTCAAAAGAAGAGAGTTACTATCGCTTCTATCTTGGCTATGAAGCCTGAGATTATTGTGCTTGATGAACCTACTGCAGGACAAGATTATAAGGTATATACCGAGATTATGTCATTCTTAGAGGAATTAAATAGGGACTATGGTATTACTATCTTGTTTATTACTCATGATATGCATCTAGCTATTGAATATACTGATAGGGCTATCGTGTTTGCGGAGGGTAAGTGTGTTGGTGATGATTCTGTTTATAAGATCTTGTCTAATAATGAGATTATTGAGATGGCTAATCTTAAACAGACTTCACTTTATACTTTGGCAAAGAAAATTGGTGTTAAGCCAGAACTTATGATTGATTCGTTTATTAGTGAGGAAAGGAGAAGAAGACATGAATCATAGTGATATTATTAATCTTACTCCTGGTTCGACTTTTCTTCATCGTTTGACAGGTACTACTAAGGTTAGACTTTTTATTGTGTTAATTGTTTATGTAATGATGTCTTTTGATTTCCGTTTGATTGCACCATTATTTGTGATTGCACTAATTGGTCTAATTTCACTTAAACCTAAGTGGAAGACTTTGAAGGTTATCATTATCATTGTTGTGTTGATGAATGTCTTTAATATCTTCTTGTTCTGGTTGGCTGATCCTCATTATGGTTTATCACTAACTAATGATGATACAGTCTTGTTTGCGTTTAATAGTTATCTAGTGGTTACAAGGGGTACTTTATGGTATCTAGGGGTTAGACTTTTGAAGATGCTTACTTCTTTCTTGGTTTCAATGTGTTTTATTATTTCAATTACACCAAGTGAGATGGCTGCTGGTTTGACTTCTATTGGTCTTCCTTATAAGTTTGGCTCTATTGTTGAGATTGCCTTTAGATATATTCCTGATATTTCTAGAGACTATGAGAATATCTCTATCTCTATGCAATGTAGAGGCCTAGAACTAGACAAGAAGAAGGCTTCTCCGTTTGAGCGTTTGAAACAAACCGTTATGATTTTGATTCCTTTGGTTATCACATCTTTTGATAGAGTTAATGATATCGCCAATGCGATGGATTTAAGAGGTTTTGGTAAGCTCAAGAAGAGAACTTATTATGCTGAGCATGAGATTATTAAGGGCGAGAAGATTTTTATTGCCTTCTATCTTATTGTGTTTGCGTTTGTAATTTTCTATTCTATTTATTCTAGAGTAGTTACTTTCCCTACTAAGATGTGGATTTATTGGTAATTATATGGATTATAAGAAAATATTTGATGATAATCTTGAAACTTTAAGGTCTTTATTGAAGATTAATTCTATTTATGATGAGAAGACTGTAGATGATTTGCATCCTTATGGAAAGGGTTGTAAAGAAGCTTTGGATTTCATGAAGGACTTAGCGATTAAAGATGGTTTTATAGTTAAGGATTATGATAATAAGGCTATATCTATCAGTTATGTAGATAATGAAGATGAAAGAATTGATGTAGTTAGTCACTTGGATGTTGTCAGCGTTGATGATAAGTGGTCATATGATCCTTTTGGTGCTGTGATTAAAGATGGTAAACTTTATGGTCGTGGTAGCGAAGATATGAAGACTGCTGCTTTCTTGTCTTATCTATGTTTAAAGGAATTAAGAAATAAGTATCCTGATGTAAAAAGAGAGATTAGGGTAGTATTCGGTAGCGATGAAGAGCGTACGATGGATGATATGCGTCATTATTGTTCAGTGGTTAAGAAACCATTGTTTGCGTTTTCGCCTGATGGCACTTTCCCTATGGTTATTGGTGAAAAGGGTGCTTTGATGTGGACAATAAGTAGCGATTATGATGGTGTTATCGAGTCGCTTGATGGTGGTATCCAGTGCAATGTAGTGCCTCCTTATGTTAACTGTGCTCTTAAGGATGATAGGTATACTGAAAAGTTAAGAGAGTATTTCTTAGATAAGAAGGCAAATGTAACTAGTGTTAATGGTAAGACTGTTATTCATGTAGATGGTGTGGCAGTGCATTGCTCAAGATGTTTTGATGGTGTTAATGCGATTAATGTCTTGTTGAAGGGTTTAGCTGAGATTTGTGAAGATGAATTGTGTAAGAATCTTTATGATATCTTGGGCGAGAACTATGGTGCCGGATTAGATTCTAAGATTGATGAGGTGTTTGATACTTGTTTGACTGTTAACTTGGGCCGTTTAATTATTAAGGATGGTAAGATTAATGGCCAGGTTGATGCAAGATATCCTGCTACTTTAACAAGCGCTGAGTTGACTAAGAAATTTAAAGAAAAAGCTATGTTTAATGTTTCTTTGGATTATGATGATCCTCCAACTTTGAATAGTTTGGATGATCCTTATATCAAGGAAATGTTAGATGTTTATGATGGTGTTATGCATGATGGTTTAAAGCCTTATGTGTCAGGCGGTGTATCTTATTCTAAGGTGTTTAAGCATTGTGTAACCTTTGGTATGAATATGCCTAATAAAGAAAACTTAGCTCATCAGGTTGATGAATATGTAAAGCTTGATGATTGTGTCAAGGCTTTAGAAATTTATTACAAGACTTTTGAAAGATTTATTGAAATGGAGATTTAATTTATGAAGAAGATGTTGGTGTTCCAAACGGACTTCACTTATGCAGAAGGTGCTGTACCTTCAATGTTGGGAGTTGTTAAGAACGTTGATTTAGATATAGAGTGTATTACAGCTACACATCAAATTCCTCAATATGATACTTATTCTGCATCATTCAGATTGTATCAATATATTGATTTCTGGCCAAAGGGCACTATTTTTGTGTCTGTTGTTGATCCAGGCGTTGGTACGGCTAGAAGAGCTTGTGTTGCCAAGACTAAGAACGGTTATTTCATCGTTACTCCTGATAATGGTACTTTGACTCATGTTTATAACAAATGGGGTATTGAGGAAGTAAGAGAAATCGATGAGACTGTGAATAGACTTCATCGTGATGATAATGGTTATGTTTCTATTTTCCATGGTCGTGATTTATTTGGCTATTGTGCAGCTAAGTTAGCTAGTGGCAAGATTAGTTTTGAGGAAGTTGGTCCTACTTATCCGGTTGAAGAGATTGTTAGACATGATTTGCATAAGGCGCAAATTGTTGATGGTAAATTAGAGGGTACTTTTGAGATTAATGATCCTAACTTTGGCAATCTTTGGACTAATATCCCATTGGATTTATTTAAGGAAATGGGTTTTAAGATGGGTGATAGCGTTAAGACTACTATTTATTTAAATGATGAGGTAGTTTATAGTTGGAATCTTCCTTATTATGATTCATTCGGTAAGGCTCCTGCTAAGTCTATTATGATTTATAACAATGAATTAAATAATATGGCTTTAGCTGAGGTAGTTGGTAATTTATGTAAGAATTATGATTTAGATTTTAGAAAGGGTTATAAGTTGGTATTTGAACATGAATAATTTATTAGTATTTCAAACAGATTTCGGTTTAGATGATGGCGCAATTAGTGCTATGGAAGGTGTTTCTTTTGGTGTTTCTCAAAGTTTGAATATTCGTCATTTGACTCATAATATTCCTCAATATAACATCTTTGACGCTTCTTATAGACTTTTCCAAGCTATCGGATACTGGCCAGAGGGTACAGTGTTTGTATCAGTTGTTGACCCAGGTGTTGGCAGTGCTCGTAAGTCAGTTGTAGCGAAGACTAAGACTGGTCAATATATCGTTACTCCAGATAATGGTACTTTGACTCATATTAATAAGTTTGTTGGTATTGAGGAAGTAAGAGAGATTGAAGAAAGAGTTAATCGTTTAAAGAACTCTGAATTATCTTATACTTTCCATGGTCGTGATGTTTATGCTTATACTGGTGCTAGACTTGCTTCTAATACTATCGATATGGAAGGTGTTGGTCCAAAGCTTAATGTTGAGGATGTTGTTGAATTAGAACTATATGGTTGCAAAGAGATTGAAAATGGTGTTAAGGGTCAAATTGATATCCTTGATGTTCGTTTTGGTTCATTATGGACTTCTATTCCTTATGAAGAATTCAAGAAGTGTGGATTTAAGTTTGGTGATAATGTCCTAGTAAAGATTTATAACAGAGATGTTTGTGTTTATACAAATACAATCAACTATGGCAAGTCTTTTGCGGATGTACCAATTTCAACTCCTATTATTTATATGAACTCTTCTTATCATATCGCTGTTGCGATTAACCAAGGTTCATTCGCCAAGGCTTATAATATTGGTGTTGGTAGTGATTGGAAGATCACTATGCAAAAGAGTATTTAATTAATACTGTTAGTTAATTAAATTGAATCGGTTGTCTATGTAATATGGGCAACCTTTTTTATCCACTTTTCCACATTGACAATGGCAAAAATATGGGAATATGTTGGGAATAAAAGTTCATGTTCCCTTTCTATAATCACCTTACAAGCGAGGTATAAAGATATGGAAAATGAAGTTATAGTATTTAAAAATGGAGAATTGGAATTGGAGGTATCATTGAATGAAGATAAAGATACGGTTTGGCTTAATAGACATCAAATGGCCAAACTATTTGATAGGGATATCAAAACCATTAATAAACATATCAATAAGGCGTTAGAGGAAGAATTGTCTGATGAAGTGGTTGTCGCAAAATTTGCGACAACCACTCAACATGGAGCTATAAAAGAAAAACAACAAACTCATATGGTTGAATATTTCAATTTAGATGTAATCATCTCTGTAGGCTATTGTGTTAAATCACCTAATGGTATTATCTTTAGAAAATGGGCAACCTCAATTCTTAAGGATTATATGGTTAAGGGCTATGCAATTAATAAGAAAAGACTAGATGCTTTAAATAAAACCATAGAAATACAATCAAGGATGTTGTTGTAGATACTAAGGAAGTATTAAGTGTAATAGAAACATATTCTAATGCACTGTCTTTATTAGATGATTATGATCATGGAACACTTAGTAAGCCTAAAGGTAAAGAGTCAATCTATGAATTAACATATAAGGAATGTAGAGACTAAATTGATTTAATGAAATTTAATTCAAGTGTCTTTGGAATAGAAAAAACCTACAAATACTTGGTTTAATTGCCTTATTAAAAATATGTCCCTAAAAATATAAGGTATAAACTTTTAAAGACACACTTTCAGCTTTTATTTATAAGTTTTTTTCATATAATGCATTAAACATTAATATCAACTATGTTTATCCATGGCATATGTAAATAATCTATGTAGAAAGTACATATTTTTCCATTAGGGCAATAAATACGGTTGCCGTCATAATAATGATTAACGAAAAAGGGATAAACAAAACATTAAAATATTTTACTTGTTCAATAAAGATGCCACCAATAAATACAATGACTACTAATACTGTTATAACAATCAATTCCTTTTTTAATTCATGTATTTTGTTTTTTAAAATGGCAATTCCATCAGCACTTGTTTTGGCCTTATTTATAAATGAAATTGTGAAATATATGATTATTGCTAAGCCTAGTAAATCTGAGACTATATAAAATACAAAATTATTAAAAAGTTCAAAGAATCCTACTTCGATATTTACAAGATCATGCCATAGTTCGCTTTTAAAAAACATTCCCGTTAAAAAGATTGACATTATAAAAACGATGCTAGTAATAAAAATACTTAAATATATTTTTTTGGTATTTATCATAATTCACAAACTCCCAATTCTTCATAATTATTTGTACAAACCTTATCAATAGTAACTCTACAAGCAATCCATACACCAGCTTTACATATTAGTGCTGCTACAAAAAATAGTTCAATTTAAAATTAAATTGAACTACAATAAAATACCGGTCTTATGCCTTGAAACATAGTAATAATGCACGTTAATAAATCGCAAACTCTTCATACTTCATTATAATCATAAAGGCCAAAAAAATAAAATCTTTTAAGTATTCTCTTTTTAAAATGATACCCAAGTAGTGGGCTTCACTCAGACAGTGAATCTACCCACTAACTGTGTATTTTTTATGAAAAAGGCATATACTGAACAAGAGATAAAAATATTGAGCGAAAACCCCAATGTTAAAAATGTAAGAAGGAACAGATTGGGTTTAACTTTGGAATTTAGACAGAAGTTATATGACGAATGGGTTAAAGTCCCTAGAATCGGAACCATCAGAAAATTTTTAAATGAGAATGGTGTTGATACAAGAATGACCAAAAAATCTTTTATATTTCATTATTAAGGATCATCCTTTTGCGGATGGTTGTAAAAGAATTGGTGCTTCTTTATTCTTAGAGTTTCTTAATAAGAATAAACACTTAATCATTGATGGTAAACAAATTATTTCTAATAATGCATTAGTAGCTATTACTTTAATGATTGCAGAATCAAGACAAGAAGAGAAGGATGTGATGGTTAAGTTAGTTATGAATTTTTTGAGATATTAAAAACGTAAATTATTATGGTGTTTAGGAGATATTTCAACTGTCACAAAATTTGCGACAGTTGAAATCTTAAGGACATTTAAACCGTTAAAAGTGGTTGTTACATTTTTTGCAACAACCTCTTTAGTAGTTCTCAACAGTTAAGGTTTTGACATTATTCCCAATAGCGACACGCAAAAAATGTGTCTTGCTTTAAGAATGTTATGTTTACTGAAAAGGAATATGCAAAATTTGCACGTTGCAATTTTTTAGTACGCTCATTTTTTTAGCATACTAAAAAAGAGCTAACAACTAGTAGCTCCTTGTAGGTTAGGCGTAATCATATATGATTTACCGTGTTTCTTGTATAGATAAGTAGATACAAACATTGTAGTTAGTTCTGCAAGTGGCATTGTTAACCAAACACCAGTAACACCCATGAATATAGGCAGTACTAGGATATAAATAACTACAAGTATTAATGATCTAAGTGTTGATACAATGGCTGATAATAGGCCATTACCTAGGGCTGTGAAGTAGCCTGAGATAAAGACATTGAAGCCAATGAATAAGAATATTGGGTTAAATATCTTTAGGCCATACCATGTTATGTCAAATACATGTCCGTTTTCTACGAAGATATGAATGATGTCTTTACCAAAGATGTATGAGATGGCAGTAACTAGTATTGCGGTAATAATAATTGTTATAAAGCTATATCTAGTTGTTTCATTGATTTTGTCATAGTCTTTAGAACCAATGTTATAGCTAACGATTGGTGCTGCACCTACTGCGATTCCCATGTAGAAGGAAATAAAGAAGTAGTAGATGTTCATAATGATGGTTACAGCAGCTACACCATCTTCTTGGAAATATTTAAAAATTATAATATTGAATAAGAATGTAGTGATGCCAGTTGATAGTTCCGTTAACATTTCACTACTACCGTTGGTGCATGATTTAAGTAAAACATTCCAATCTATCTTGGGTTTGGTGAATTTAATGTTACTAAATTTAAGGAAATATACTAATCCTATAAGCATGCTTATTGAGATTGAAGATAGGGTGCCAAATGCTGCACCTATGGTTCCTAAATTGAATATGGCAACTAATATATAATCGAATACCACATTTAAGACAAGACCAATAGATGACATAATCATACCAATGTCTGATCTGCCATCGGTTCTTACAAGATATTCAAAGAATAGTTTAAAGGACATAGGTATGCTTCCTAAGAATATTACTAGGGCATATGGTAGTACGTGTACTAATAGTTTTTCACTACTTCCAAGGAAGATACAAATGGGTTTTAAAAATACGATACCAAAGATTGTGAATAGTGTAGATAACAACAATAGTACGATGTTGATGAAGGTGAAGATTTCGTTGGCTTCTTGTTGTTTCTTTTGACCAAGTTTTTCACCTATAATAGCTCCAGATCCTGTTGCTAACATGACGGATGTTCCAAAGATTATACAGGTTATTGGGATTACGATGTTGATGCCAGCTAGAGCATCTGAGCTAACGTATTTGGATACAAAGAAACCATCGATGGCAGTATAGAATGATAAGAATATCATTGTTAGTACCGAGGGTACTAGGTATTTTAGAAATTGAGGGTAGCTCATTTTATTTTCAAAACAGTTCATATTTTCTCCTGATTTAACAATATCTAATACTAAACTATATAGTAGGTATATAGTCAAGAAGTTTTTTAAAAAAATGTGTTGTCAACACCTAAAATGATGAAACTATATTTAATGAAAATCCTATTCATAATTTTGTTTACAATTTTATAAGTTAGCCTATCCTTTTATTGTTTCGGTCATTATAATTGTAATGGTTGAACATTCAACTATAATCTAAACCATAGGAGAAACTTATTATGAATCAAATAAAAAAGCGTAAGGGCAATTTGGTAGCTTATGACCCTGAGAAGATAAGAGTAGCTATCACTAGTGCTAATCATGATATTAAGAAGAAGGCTTCTGATGCAGAAATTGAAGTAATCTTTGAGGCGGCTAAAAATGAGGTTGAGGAGCTTTTAACTAATCATAATGTTTCTGTAGATGAGATTAATGATATCGTTGAAAGAGCGATGATGAAATATGATTGTTACGAATTAGCTAAACAATTTATTGAGTATCGTTACCGTCATAAATTAATTAGAGAATCAAATACAACTGATGAATCTATTTTTGAATTGATTAATGGTAAGTCAGAGTATTGGAATGAAGAGAATTCAAATAAGAATGCAAGACTTGTTACTACACAACGTGACTATATTGCGGGTATTGTGAATACAGATATTGCTAGAAGATTCTTACTACCAAAGGATGTGGTTAAGGCTCATGATGAGGGTATCATCCATGAACATGATATGGATTATCTAGCGGATTTCGCAAGGCATAATTGTGAGCTTATCAATCTTGAGGATATGCTTCAAAATGGTACTGTTTTAAATGGTGTAATGATTGAAAAGCCACATCGTTTTATTACAGCAAGTACTATTGCAACTCAAATCATGACTGCGGTTAGCGCTTCTAGTTATGGTGGTTTAACAGTTACCTTGACTCATTTAGCACCTTTTGTAAGATCTAGTTTCTATAGACACTATAAATTTTTTGTGAAGGAAGTTCTTGGTCAAGAATTGAACGCGTTGATTAACGAAGATACAAGAATGGATAGTGATGTTTATGCATCTATTCCTGCTGCCTTAGATTATGCGACTAAGCAAATTAAGAAGGAAGTTGAAGATGGTGTTCAAACTTTCAATTATCAAATTAATTCAATGTCTTCAACCAATGGTCAATCACCTTTCTGTTCAGTATTTATGTATCTAAATGAAACTGATGAATATAAAGATGAATTAGCTATGATTATCGAGGAGTTCTTGAAACAAAGAATTCAAGGCTTAAAGAATGAAAAGGGTATTTATGTTACCCAAGCTTTCCCTAAGCTTCTTTATGTCTTGGAAGAAGATAATATTACCGAAGGTTCTAGATATTGGTATTTAACAGAATTAAGTGCTAAGTGTTCTGCTAAGCGTTTAGTTCCAGACTATGTTTCTGAGAAGATGATGAAGAGTCTTAAGATTAATAAGTTTGGTGTTGGAGATTGTTATGGTCCTATGGGCTGTAGATCTTTCTTAACTCCAGATAGAATTGAGGGTAATCCTGCTAATGCCTTAAATTATGATCCAAATAAGGGTAAGTATTGGGGTAGATTCAATATGGGTGTATGTACAGTTAATCTATTTGATGCGGCTTTAAGTTCTAATCGTAATGAGGGTGAGTTCTGGAAATTATTAGATGATAGATGTGAATTATGTCATACAGGTTTGAAGGTTAGAATTAATAGATTAGCTAGTGCTACTAGTGATGTGGCTCCAATATTGTGGCAACATGGTGCTTTGGCAAGACTACAACCTCATGAGAAGTTGGAAAAGTTAGTATATGGTGGTTATTCTACTGCTTCACTTGGTTATGCAGCTTTATATGAATGTGTTAAGTATATGACAGGCTTGAATCTTACTGATAAAGAGGGCGAGGCTTTTGGTATGCGTGTCATGAATTTCTTGAATGATAAGTGTGCTAAGTGGAAAAAGGAAGAGAATATTGATTATTCTGTTTATGGTACGCCTCTTGAGACTACTACTTATAAGTTTGCGAAGATGGCTAAGAAGAAGTTTGGCGATGATGTGTTTGTAAAACTTGATGGTCATGATAGAGATTATGTGACTAATTCAAGTCATACTCCTGTTTTCCAAAATATTGATGCGTTTGATAAGTTGGATATTGATGGTAAGTTCCAAGAATTATCTCCAGGTGGTAATGTAATTTATATTGAGACACCTAATCTTCAAAATAATATTGAGGCAATTTTAGAAGTAATCAAATATATGTATGATCATACTATGTATGGTGAATTAAATACTAAGTCTGATTATTGCATGAATTGTGGTTATGATGGCGAGATTATGGTTGTTGAGGATGAAAAGACTCATAAGCTAGTTTGGGAATGTCCAAATTGTAAGAACCGTGACCAAAATAAGATGCAGGTAACAAGACGTACTTGTGGTTATCTAGGTTCTCATTATTGGAATCAGGGTAGAACTGATGAGATAAGATCTAGAGTATTGCATCTAGATAATGTATGCGAATAATTGAATGAAGTCGCTGGCTATGCTGGCGATTTTTTCTTATTGTTTTTATACCCCATAAATTCTATATGGGGTATAAAGGGTATAACAACTAAAGACTGTAACGAATAGTGAAAACTGATTTGTATAAATATCAGGTAAATTAATAGCACTTCTTTTAATTATTAAGTGTGCACCCAATAAAACTATATACTTTTTGGTGCAATAAGATAGATAAGAAGTATATTTTATTAAAAGGAAGAATATTGGTCTAAAATGGATATATGAGATATGCACAAATAAGAAAAAAAGATATTGCGAATGGACCTGGCATCCGTGTGAGTATATTTGTACAAGGATGTCATTTTCATTGTAAGAATTGTTTTAATAGTGATACTTGGGATTTTAATGGTGGCCAAGAATTTAAACAAGAAGTTTTAGATAGATTATTAGAATATGGCGAAGATGTCCATGTCTGTGGTTTATCCGTTTTGGGTGGTGAACCATTGAATGAGAGAAATGTTGATGGTGTTGTAGAAATTTGTAAGGCTTTTAGAGAAAAGTTTCCAGATAAGTCTATATGGCTTTGGAGTGGCTATACTTATGAAAACCTTAATGATAATCAAAGAAGAGTATTAGAATATTTAGATGTCTTGGTTGATGGCCAATTTGAAGATGAACTAAAGGATTTTAGACTTAAGTATCGTGGTTCTAGTAATCAAAGAGTGATTGATGTAAAGAAAAGTAGTATTAATAATATAGTTTCAATGATATAACTCTTCAATAATGGAACATTTAGAGTATAATTATCCTTCAAAAGTGGAACATTTTGCGTTTAGAAGGTCTTCAATAATGGAATATTCTTTGTAAAAATAGTTTTCAATAATGGAACTTGTGTATTTTAATGTATAATAAACATAAGGAGAAATGGGCTAAAATGAAGATTTTTAAGAGAAAAGCTTATCAATCATTATTGGAGTGGAAAAATAAATACTCAAATAATTATGCTTGTTTACTAGAAGGGGCTAGAAGAGTGGGCAAGTCTACACTTGCGGAAGAGTTCGCAAAGAATGAATTTAGGTCTTATATTAGAGTGGATTTTTCGGATATTACTAATGAAATGTTGGAGATATTTGATGATATTGCGAATTTAAATTATTTTTTCTTGCGTCTACAGGCAATGACTAATGTTACTTTGTATGAAAAAGAGTCGGTCATTATCTTTGATGAGATTCAGCTATGTCCTAAGGTTAGACAGGCAGTCAAACACTTAGTTAAAGACGGACGTTATTTTTATATTGAGACAGGTTCTTTGTTGTCGATTAAACAAAATGTTCAAAGTATCGTCATCCCTTCTGAGGAACATAAGATTTCTATTCATCCATTGGACTATGAGGAATTCCTGTGGGCTACTGGAGAGAATAGTGAATTATTAAAAGAAGTCGCAAAGAAAAAGATTCCTTTGGGTGATGGGGTCAATAGAAGATTGATGAAAAGTTTCAGACTATATATAGCTGTTGGTGGCATGCCTCAAGCAGTCAATGAATATATTGATACTAATAATCTTGAAAGAGTTGATAAGGTTAAGAGCAAGATATTGTCTTTATATAATGATGATTTGTTCAAAATAGATGTTTCTGGTAAGACGAGTGCCATGTTTGATGCAATTCCAAGTCAATTAGCTCTTCAAAAGAAATATTTTTCCATTTCTATGGCTACTAAAAAGAAGAAGACTTCTAAGGATGAGGAAAGATTCTTTAACTTGCTTAATTCGAAGACAGTTATTCCTGTGTTTAATGTCACACAACCTTGTTTTGAATTAGCTCAGGATAAACAATTGGATAAGTTTAAACTCTATTTCTCTGATGTGGGTTTGTTTGTCACAAGATTGTTTAACAATGGTAAGGGTGTAGAAAATGATATCTATAACAAGTTGTTGAGTGATAGGATTGATGCAAACTTGGGTTATTTGTATGAGAATGCGATTGCGCAGATATTAACCGCAAATAATTTAGATTTCTATTATTATACTTGGAAGGATGATGATGATCCACATCTAAAGGAAATAGATTTCTTGTTGGCTTCTCATAAAAAACTTATTCCAATTGAGGTTAAGTCAGCTTATAGGAATAATCATAAGTCGTTGGATGTTTTTGTGAATAAACATTCTAAGGTTGTTGGTAGACGCATTCTTGTTTCACAAAAGGATTTTGGTAATGAAGAAATGTTGGAATTAATTCCGTTTTATGCTTTTCCTTTTGTTGCGTCTAATGAATTTTAAAAGTGTGTTAGAATTGTGCTATGGAGACTCTTGTTACATTATCAAAAATAGATAGATTAGATAGATACACCAAGAATGACGTTGATGGTCTTTTGTTTGGTGGTCCTTTAAGTTTGCGTTTTAATTATTCTTTAAGCGAAATTAATACAATCAATGAATATTGTCATAAAGAGGGCTTAAAGAGATATATTGTGCTTGATGCCTTTATCAGTGAAAATGATAAGGCTGTAGTGAATGATTATTTTAGTTTTTTAAAGAATTTGGATGTTGATGGTATATATTTTACTGACTTAGGCATCATTAATGTTGCTAGTTCTTTTGGAATGGGAGACAAATTAATCTATGACCCAGATACCTTATTAACTAATAGTTTGGATATTAACTTCTTCTTACGCCAGGGTATTGGTACTGTTTTGGCTAGGGAATTGAGTTTAGATGAGGTTAAAAGGATCTTAACAAATAATCCTGGTAAATGTGATATGCAAGTGTTTGGTCATCTTAAGATGTCTTATTCTAAGCGTCATTTTATGACTAATTACTTTAATTATTTAGGAGTAGAAAAAGATATATTAGGAAAGCGTAATATTACATTAGTTGAAGAGAATCGTAATTACCGTTTGCCTATTTTAGAGGATGAATACGGTACTCGTATTTATTCTGACTATATCTTTTTGATGTATAAAGAATTTGCAGATTTAAAGCCTTTATTAAAAAGAGCTATTATCGATGATACTTTTATTGAAAATACTAATTTAATTTTTGCGATTTTAAGAGATGTAAAAAGAGTTAGTGATGTGAATGCGGTGTTCTTAGAAGAGAATATTTTAAGTAAATACGATAATTATCAATTTTCTAATGGATACTTATCAAATAAAACAAGTAAGGTAAAGGAGGATGGCAATGAATAAAATTGAATTATTGGCTCCTGCTAAGGACTTGTTTAAGGCTAAGATAGCAGTTGACTATGGTGCTGATGCCATTTATTTAGGTGGTAAATGTTTTTCTTTGCGTTCTCGTGCTTCCAATTTTGAAAATGAGGATATTAAAGAAATTGTAGAATATGCCCATAGTAAGGGTGTAAAAGTATATATTACTGTTAATATCGTTTTCCATGATGATGATTTTGTAGGAATTAAAGAATATTTAGCTTATTTAGATGAAATTGGTGTTGATGCGATTATTGTGTCTTCTTTGTTTATTGTGAATTATGTTAAGAAGCATCATCCAAGAATAGAAGCACATATTTCAACTCAAATGTCTTCAATCAATAGTGATGCGGTAAGCGTTTTGAAGATGTATGGGGCAGATCGCGTGGTACTTGGTAGAGAAGTTTCAATGGATGAAATCAAACTTATAAGTTCTGTTTCTTCTTTACCACTTGAAGTGTTTATTCATGGTGGCATGTGTTCTAATTATTCAGGACGTTGTGTTTTAAGTAATCGTATGACTAATAGAGACGCTAATAGAGGTGGCTGTGCTCATAGTTGTCGTTGGAAATATCATGTTTATGAAGGTGATACTTTAATTAGTGATCCAGAATGTCCTTTGTCTATGTCTTCTAAAGATTTAAGGGCAGCTGATTATGTTGAAGAGATGATTAAGTGTGGTGTTGCGTCTTTAAAGATTGAAGGACGTATGAAGTCTGAATATTATATTGCCCAGGTAGTAAAGACTTATCGTATGCTTATAGATGAAGTGTATGAAAAGGGTCATTTAGAGGATGATCGTTTGGTTTACTATAATAATGAATTGACTAAGGCAGAGAATCGTTTGAGTGATTCAGGTTTCTTGAGTGGTAAATGTGATGATTCTAAACACTTATATGGTGTAAATGGAAGCGGGGTTACCCATGATTATGTAGGTCTTGTGAAGGCTTATGACAAGAACCGCTCTTTGGCTTTAGTTGAAGTTAAGAATATGTTTGATATAAATGATACTTTGGAAGTCTTTGGTCCAAGTGTTAATAATGAAAGATTTAAGAATACAGTGATGTTTGATGATGAGTGGAATTTCTTAAATGAAGCTCATAAGCCATGTCAGCTTGTAGTTATTCGTATGCCTTTTGAGGTTAGTAAGAATGATATGATTAGAAAGGTCAATGATGATTGTTGAGGGGGCTATCGCTGTTAAGGCTTGTATCCAAGGTGGAAAGCGCGCTGTTTATAAGGTATATATAGACAAAGCCAAGAGAACTAAGGATTTTAATTATATTAGAAGATTGTGTGAATCTAAGGATATTAGTGTTCATGAATTAGAACGTTCTTCTTTCGATAACTTTGAAGTTGGCAAGACCTTTGGTGGCGTTATAGCTGAAGTAAGTGATAGAAGAAGTGATGAACTAGGCGATGGGGATGCCTTTTATATTGATGGTATTGAAGATCCTTTTAATATTGGATATATGTTAAGAACCATCTATGCCTTGGGTGTTTCTAATGTAATTTTAAAGGCTAGGGATTATTCTAAGTTGGATGCTCAGATTATTAAATCTAGTGCTGGTGCTTATGAACTATTAAATATTAAGTATGTAGATGATGAGTATGCATATCTTAAGTCTTTAAAGAAGAATTATCATCTTTATTCTTTATATAGGGGTGATGATTCTAAGGATATCTTTAAAGTTAGATTTGATTTTAAATGTTTATTCTTAATCGGCGGTGAAAAAAGAGGTATCTCATCTAAGTTATTATCTTTAGTGGATACTGGTTTATATATTCCTTATGGGAATGATTTTAGAAATAGTTTGAATGCAGCTAGTGCTGTTAGTGTTGTCTCAACACTTTTATATGGACAAAGAAATGATTGAATCGTTAGAAAATAAAAAGGTAAAAGATTGGACACGTCTTCATTTAAAGAAGTATCGTGATCGTAATTTTTTAATCCTTGATAAAGGAGTTCTTTTGGAAGCTTATAAACAAGGATACTTGGATACTTTGATTTATTGTGGTCAAAGGCCTTTTGACTTTGATAAGGCTTATGAGGTATCTAGAGTTGTTTTAAATAAGATTTCTAAAAGAGATGACCTTGACTATATTGGGGTTGGCAAGGAAATAGAGGAAAAAAGAGCATATTGTTCAAGAATAATGATGTTGGATGAACTTTCTGATCCTTTAAATATTGGTAGAATCATGGAGTGTGCATATTTATTTGGTTTTGATACTATTCTTTTAAGTGAAAATTGTGCTGATATTTATCATCCTAAGTGTTTAAGTGCTTCTAAGGGTGCTATTTATCATTTAAATATCTTTAGAGGGAATTTAGTTGAACAAATAAAGGATTTAAAAGAAAAGGGCTATATTATTTATGCCACTGGTTTAAAAGAAAATAGTTTGTTTCTTGATGAAGTAAACAAAAGCCCTAAGATGGCTTTTGTCCTTGGCAATGAAGGATCTGGTGTATCAAAGGAAGTCTTTGATAGTGCTAATGAGACTGTTAAGATTCAGATGCATAATATCGATTCTTTAAATGTTGCCATGGCTGGTTCTATTATCATGTATCGTTTTTTAGTATAGAATCTTAAAGTTCTTTTCTTGTTTACATGGTATTTTTTTAAGATAATAGTCTTCGATTCTAATGAAGTTTCTAACTGTGAAACCATCTATACTTAGATAGCTTCCTTGTTTTAACATTTTACTAATGAAGGTCATGATTTTATCTTCATCGCCTTGTATCTCAACCTCGACATTACCATTGTCGAGGTTTTTTGCGCTTCCTGTTAGATCTAATTCAGTTGCGATTCTTTGACAAGTGTAGCGAAAGCCTACTCCTTGTACCTGTCCTTTAAAAATAATCAAGTATCTTTCCATGTATTTATTATAACCTTGAAACAATATTTCAAGGATTTTTAAATTTGTGTGTATTAAATTAGTTGAATATTCAACCATTTGTTATAATGAATACGCTATGGAAAGACTAATGAATGTGGATCCAATGATTTTGAATCGTTGTAACCAAAAATATTATGACAAGGTATTATCTAAATACGATATTTCTTATACTCAAATGTTTATTTTGATGGCAATCTATGAACATAAGGGGCTTTCGATGAATGAATTGGCTGTTATTGGTGCTTATGACAAAGGGACTATTACTAAGGCTATTCAGAAGTTAGAACAGTTGGGTTATGTGGAGATGACTTTGAGTAGTGAGGATAAGCGTTTGAAGTTGTTGAATACAACGCCAAAGTGTGATCATATTATGCCTGAACTGTATATGATTAGACAGGGTTGGCAGGATTATTTGTTTAAGGATATTAGTAGGGAAGATTATTTAACTTATGTTAGTGTTGTTGAAAGACTTAATAATAAGGCTAAGGAATATCCTCATTATGAGAATGATTTAAATATTCATATCTATGGTCTTCAAAAACTTACCTTATTAGATTATCCAGGTAAGATGGCAGCTACTTTGTTTACTGGTGGTTGTAACTTTAGATGCCCATTTTGTCATAATCGTTCACTTGTTTTCTTGAATGAACAAGAGGGTGAAATTGATCAAAAGTTGATCTTTGAGTATTTAGAGAAAAGAAAGAATGTGCTTGATGGTGTTTGTATAAGTGGTGGTGAACCTTTACTACAAGAGGGTATCAAAGACTTATGTAGACAAATTAAGGACTTGGGTTTGATGGTTAAGTTAGATACAAATGGCTATTGTTTCGACTTATTGAAAGAATTGGTTGAAGAGGGTTTAGTAGATTATGTAGCTATGGATATTAAGAATACCAAGGATAAATATAGCTTCACTTGCGGTTTAAATGATATGGACTTAAGTGGTATAGAGAAAAGTGTTGAGTATCTAAAGTCTAATGTGGTTGATTATGAATTTAGGACTACAATTGTCAAAGAATTCCATGAGGATTTAGATCTTGAATCATTAGGTAAATGGTTAAAGGGTGCTAAAAGATATTATCTACAAAATTTTGAAAGTAGAGAAAGTTGTATCCAAAGTGGTTTGAATAGTTTGGATGAAAGTAGGCTGAAAGAATACCAAGAGGTATTGAGTAAATATATTGATAATGTATATATAAGAGGATTACAGGAGGACTAGTATGTATAAGGTTATTAAAAGAGATGGCAAGGAAGTTGATTTTAATGTAAATAAGATTTCTAATGCGATTGGTAAGGCTTTTGCGGCAGTTGGTAGAGACTTTCATCCAAGTGTGGTTGAACTGTTGGCACTTAGAACTTGTGCTGATTTTGAGACTAAAGTAAAAGATGGCAAGGTATATGTAGAAGATATTCAAGATAGTGTTGAGAAGGTATTGTCTGAGAGCAATTATGCTGATGTTGCTAAGGCATATATTCTTTATCGTAAACAAAGAGAAAAGGCCCGTAATTTATCAGAGACTATGCTTGATTATAAGAAGTTAGTTAATTCTTATGTTGATTCAATTGACTGGCGTGTTAAAGAGAATTCGACAGTTACTTATTCGGTTGGTGGTTTGATTCTTTCAAATTCTGGTGCAATTACAGCCAACTATTGGTTGAGTGAAATTTATCCAAATGAAATAGCTAATGCCCATCGTAATTGTGATATTCATATTCATGATTTGAGCATGCTTACAGGATATTGCGCTGGTTGGTCACTTAGACAATTGATTCAAGAAGGATTAGGTGGTATTAAGGGTAAGATTACATCTGCTCCAGCAAAGCACTTGTCAACTTTGTGTAATCAAATGGTAAATTTCTTGGGTATTATGCAAAATGAGTGGGCTGGTGCACAGGCTTTCTCTTCTTTTGATACTTATTTGGCGCCTTTTGTAAGAGAAGATAATTTATCTTATAAGCAAGTTAAACAATGCATCCAATCTTTTGTCTATGGTGTTAATACACCTTCTCGTTGGGGTACGCAAGCACCTTTCTCTAATATTACATTAGACTGGACAGTTCCTGAGGATATGGCTGAGCAATTCTGTTTAGTTGGTGGCAAAGAACTTTCTTACACTTATAAAGAGTGTCAAAAAGAGATGGATATGATTAATAAGGCCTTTATTGAAGTAATGTTGGAGGGTGATGCCAATGGTAGAGGTTTCCAATATCCAATTCCAACTTATTCAATTACTAAGGAATTCGATTTCTCAGAAACAGAAAATAATAAATTGTTGTTTGGGATGACTGCTAAGTATGGTACTCCTTATTTCTCTAACTATGTAAATTCTGATATGAAGCCAAGTGATATTAGATCAATGTGTTGTCGTTTAAGATTGGACTTAAGAGAATTAAGAAAGAAATCAGGAGGTTATTTCGGTTCTGGTGAATCAACAGGTTCTGTTGGTGTGGTTACTGTTAATATGCCTCGTATTGCCTATTTAGCTAAAGACAGAGAAGACTTCTATAATCGTTTGGATAAGATTATGGATATCTCAGCTAAGTCTTTAAAGATTAAAAGAGAAGTTATTACTAAGCTATTAGAGAATGGCTTATATCCATATACATTAAGATATTTGGGCACATTCAAGAATCATTTCTCTACTATTGGTTTAGTTGGTATGAATGAGGCTTGTTTAAATGCTAATTGGATAAAAGCTGATTTGACTGAAGAGATTGCTCAAGATTTTACTGAAGAAGTATTGAATCATATGCGTGAGCGTTTGGTTATTTATCAAGAGATGTATGGCGATTTATACAACTTGGAAGCTACTCCTGCGGAGTCTACGGCTTATCGTTTGGCAAAGCACGATAAGAAGGAATATAAGGATATTATTACAGCAAATGATGATTCTAAGGTTCCGTATTATACAAACTCTTCACATTTACCAGTAAGTTTTACTGATGATGTATTTAGAGCTTTAGATATTGAGGATAGATTCCAAAATTTATATACTTCAGGTACTGTTTTCCATACTTTCTTAGGTGAGAAGCTTCCTGATTGGAGGGCTGCTGCAAGTCTTGTAAAGAAGATTGCGACTAATTATAAGTTACCTTACTATACTATCTCTCCAACTTATTCTATTTGTGAGGATCATGGTTATATTACAGGTGAGGTTTATACTTGTCCAATTTGTGGTAAGAAGACTGAAGTTTGGTCTCGTATTACTGGTTATTATCGTCCTATTTCTAACTGGAATGATGGTAAGGCTCAAGAGTTTAAGGATCGTGTAGAGTATCTTCCTAGTGATTCTACTGTTCTAAAGGCTAAAGAAGTAAAAGAGGAGATTGTTAAGGAAGAGCCAAAACACGAGTATAAGCCAAGTGAGTTAACAATTTTTGTGCAGGATCATTGTCCTAAGTGCAAGGGTGCTGAGCAGAGATTGAGACTTAAGGGTATTAATTATAATGTGGTTAATTGTAGTGTAGATACAAAGTTAGCTAGAGAATTAGGGGTAGTAGAAACACCTACAATTATTGATACTGATGGCAAGTGGTATGCTGGTGCTAATGCGGCAGTTGACTATTTAAAAGATCATGAGTGATATTTATGATTTGGTGATAGTAGGAGGAGGTCCTGCGGGACTTACTTCTGCCATCTATGGTCTAAGAAATGGCCATAGTGTAGCGGTTATTGAAAGAGATGTCTTTGGTGGTCAAATTACAAGTTCACCAAGTGTATTAAATATTCCAGGTTTTAATAAAATCAGTGGTGATGAGTATGGTGATCTATTGTTAGAACAGGTTAGTAAATTGGGTGGTGAACTTGTTTTTGATGAATGTGTTAAAGTGTCACCAGGTGATGTTATTACTGTTAACTTAAAAGATACAGGTGAAATTCTTTGTAAAAGTTTAATATTGGCAACCGGTACTGTTCATCGTCGTTTAAATGTTGAACATGAGGAAGAATTGATTGGCAAGCATGTACATTTTTGTGCTGTATGTGATGCTGGTTTATATAAAGATAAGACAGTAGTTTTGGTAGGTGGGGGTAATTCGGCTTTAGTTGAGGCTGATATCTTAGCTAATATCTGTAAGAAAGTGATTATCTTACAAGATTTAAGCGAATTTACTGGTGAAGCATCTTTGATTAAGCAATTAGAGAGCCATGATAATATCACTACTTATTTTAATTGTTCAAATATTAAGTATATTGTGGAAGATTCTTTCAAGGGTGTTAGTTTTAATGGCAAGGAATTATTATGTGATGGTGTTTTCTTGGCTATTGGCTTAGTTCCTGATAATAAGTATTTTAAGGATTTGTTAGACTTGGATGATAGAGGATATTTCATCGCTGATGAGAATGGCTATACAAAATATGATAATATTTTTGTGGCAGGCGATTGTCGTCAAAAGATGTTAAGACAGGTAGTTACTGCCTGTGGCGATGGTGCTAATTGTGCCATTAATGCCAGTAGATATTTAAGAGGTGTGAAATGAATTTAGTTGAATTTTTAAATAATAGTCCTAGTAGCTATAATGCGATTGATAGTATTAAGAAAATTTTAGATGAGAATCATTATGTAGAACTTGATGAAAGAGATGCATATGCTTTAGATAAGGGTGGCAAGTATTACATCATTAGAAATGGTTCTAGTGTTATGGCCTTTAATGTTGGTAATAATTTAGAGAATCCTTCTTTACAATTAACCGCTTCTCATTCTGATTGTCCATCTTTTGTGTTGAAGCCAAATTGTTGTAGCTACGAGGGCGGTTACTTTAAGTTGAATACCGAGGTATATGGTGGTGTTACTTTCTATTCTTGGTTAGATAGACCGCTTAGTATTGCAGGTAGAATTATTTATAGAGAAGATGGAAGTGTTAAGTCATGTTCTTATAAGTATGATAAGCCATTCTGTTTGATTCCATCTGTTGCGATTCATATGAATAGGGAAGTAAATACTAACTTAAACTTAAATCCACAAGTTGATATGCTTCCTATGGTGTCATTAGAAAAGGGTGATATTTTAAGTTTCTTAAAGGAAGATAGTGGTAAGGATGTGTTAAGTTATGACTTATTTTTGTATCCTGTGAATAGTGCTTATTTATGGGGCAAGAATGATGAATTTATTACAGGTAATCATTTAGATGATCTTCAATGTGCTTATAACTGTTTAATGGGTTTTATTGATAGTTTCAATGATAATAACATTAATGTTTATTGTTGTTTCGATAATGAAGAGATTGGTTCAAGTACAAGACAGGGTGCTGATTCTGATTTCTTGTTTACTAATTTAAATAGAATTTGTAACTCATTGAACATTGATTATTATCGTTTGTTGGCAAGAGGTTTTATGTTGTCTTGTGATAACGCCCATGCACTTCATCCAAATCATAATGAGAAGCATGATGCCTTGAATCGTCCTTCAATGAATAAGGGTATTGTCATCAAGCATGAGACTAGGGCTTATACAAGTGATGGCTTAAGTATTGGCTATTTAAAGGATTTATTGGAGCGTCATGATATTCCTTATCAATATTTTGCGAATAGAAGTGATAGTAGGGGTGGCAGTACTTTGGGTAATATCTCTAATAATCATAGTTCGATGTTGTCGGTTGATGTTGGCCTAGCTCAATTGGCGATGCATTCATGTGTGGAGACAGCTGGTAATTTGGATAATGATTATATGGTAGAGACGGTTAAGGCCTTCTATAGCGAAAGTTTAATTAAGTAAAAAGAAAGAAGAGTTTAGGCTCTTCTTTCGTCTATATAGGCTTTGATTCTAGTAACTGCTTCTTTGATATTTACAAGCGAAGTAGCTAAGTTAACTCTAACATAGCTACCATAGTCTTTTGAGAATGAGACACCAGAATTTACAAGAATGTTGCATTCTTTTTCAAGTACTTCAGCTACATTAGCTTCTTTAATTGATTTAGAGAAGTCAGGGAAGATTAGGTATGAGCCTTCAAGTTCAGGCATATCGCAATAATCTTTCATTTCTTCTTTGAAATATAGATAGTTCTCATAGATTGCGTTTGTGAAACCATCTAGCCATTCACTACCATACTTATAACAGTAATAAGAAGCTAAGCCATTGAAAGCGTTAGGATCTTGGATGTCATGGTATGCTTGGTATTCATCGATTTTCTTTAGCCATTCAGCATTTGGACATACGATATGTGAATGTTGGAATAGGGCTAATGAGAAGGTCTTAGATTCAGCGTTTAGAGTAATAATGTCATTTTCATATTCTTTTAAGGCTAAGCTTGGAAGAAATTTGTATCCTGGCATGATTAGTTCTGAATGTACTTCATCTGATACGACAATGACATTGTGTCTATGTGTAATTTCAAATAATTTTTCTAATTCTTCTTTAGTCCAGATTCTGCCAACTGGGTTACATGGAGAGCATAGAATCATTAATTTAACGTCTTTTTCAACGATTTTCTTTTCAATGTCTTCATAGTTCATTTCAAAGTGGTAGTTGTCGTTGATAAGAGGTGATTCTACTAGTGTTCTTTTGGTGTTGTCGATTGTGTAGAAGAAGTGATGGTAGATTGGTGTTGTCATCAAAATAGCATCACCTTCATTAGTTAGTGAACAAATAACATGTGTTAAACCATCGATGGCACCTTTAGAGAATCTAATCCATTCTTTTTTGTAGGTAATGTTAGATTGTTTTTCATTCCACTTAATATAAGCATCAAAGTAATCTTCTGGTAAGAATGAATAACCATAACTTCCGTGCCTAATTCTTTCAACTAGCTTATCGATTACGATTTGTGGTTCCTTAAAGTCAGCGTCCGCAATCCATAAAGGCAGTTTACCTTTAACGTTGGGATTGTCCCATTTAACACTGTTGGTTCCTTCTCTTTTTACGTAGTACTTTTCTGTAAATTCTTGTGCGTTCATTTTTCCCCCTAGTATTGAATTTTATTGAATACTTCGTTTGCGCGTTCTTCATCAAGTAGTGTTTTGATGATTAGATGGGCAAACTCAAATTCACCACCTAGTCCAATGCCAGTGATGATATTTCCTTCTTTGATCGCTTTTTCTTTTGCGGGTTTTAGTCCACATTCAAAGCCTGGGTAGCAAGTAAAGCGTTCTTGCTTAAGAAGACCTTTGTGATTAAGTATGGATGGTGCAGCACAGATTGCTGCAATTAGTTTGTTATTTTCCATGAAATAATCGATTATCTTATTTACTCTTGGATCGTTTTCTAGATTCAAGGTTCCAGGCATGCCACCAGGTAATATTATCGCATTATAATCTTGATAATTAAAGTTGTCGATGTGAATATCTGTTCTAAATGAAACATTATGTGATGATGTTATTTCGTCTTCTAGTCCAACTAGTTTAACGTCGATGCCACTTCTATAAAGTAGGTCGTAAACAAGTAATGCTTCGCATTCTTCTAGCCCTGGGGCACATATAATTCCAACTTTCATAAAAATACCTCTCTTTTTTATTATAAAATTAAAGGTATGAAGAAGATAATGTATTTGTATGAAAATTGTAAAATGCCTCTTAGAACTGCTTTCTTTGGGTTTATGTTGATGGCGTTTGGTTTTTTAATTAAGAACGAAAATGTTAATATTTTTTATACTTTCACAAACACTTATTTGTTGATGTTTGCGGATGGTTGTGCTTTATTAGGTCAGACAATTGTTTCTAATTTGCCTTTGATTTTTATGATTTATCTTGTTTGTAAGAAAGCAAATAGTGGTATTCCAATTCTTTTGGCTTTAGTTGGTTATTTTAGTTTCTTGATTACGATGACTTTGTTTGTACCACAAAATTTATCTAGTATCGCTTATACAACAAATTCCGGTATAAATGCGATGATTAATATTAATGGCAATGCTAAGTATCCACTTGAAACAGGTATGATTGGTGCTTTTGTGGTTGCTTTTATTACAAGATTTTCATATATCAGAAGTAGACATCGTTCTAGTCATAGCTTATTAGGTTTTTTACATAAGGATTCAGCTGCTTTGATATACAATGTGGTACTTTGTACAGCAGCCGGTATGTTGTTTTCTTATGTTGGTCCTTTATTCTATACATATTTTGCCAAGGGTATTGTTTATATTTCAAAAAACTTGGATGATCCTTATAAGATGCTAATTTATGGTTTCTTAGATCAAACAATGTCGATATTAGGATTGTCTAATGCGATTAGATATCCATTCTGGTTTACATCTCTTGGGGGATCGTTTCAAACATTGTCAGGGCAAAGCATTGTTGGTGATGTGAATATTTGGCAATATGTTAAGGATAGTGTAACTACTTATACCGGTGCTGGTAGATTTATCACACCTTATTATGTGATTAATCTGTTTATGGTGCCAGCATGTTATTTGGGAATTTATTTATCTTTTACAGACAAGGAAACAAAGATTAAGATGCTGTTGCCACTAATTCTTATAAGTTTAATTTCAATTGTATGTGGTTCACCACTTCCATTGATGTTGTTTTTGTTGTTTACAAGTCCATTATTGTTGCTTGGCTTCGTGTTTATAGCTGCTTGTGTATATGGCTATTTTACATATGCGGGTGTTTATTTAGGTTCTTCTATTAGTAATTATTCAACTGTTACGGCCTTACCTGGTAGTTTCCCTGATTTTATTATTAATATTAGAAGCATCAATCATTATGATGCGATTATTTCGATTGTTATGGTTGGTATTATTTGTTTTGTGGTGGTATTAGCTTTATGTATTCTATATTATCGTCATTTGTGCTATATGGTGGTTAATCCAACTAAGGATGAGAAGACAATTAAAGATATTATTGAAAAGTTAGGTGGTTTGGATAATATCGAAGGTGCTAGTTCAGGTTTGTTGGAGGTTAATTTTAATCTTGTAGATATTGAAAATATTAATACAGAAGAATTGTCTACTTTAGCAGTTCCTAAGATTTTTGAGACAAAGACCGGTGTTACCTTAAAAATGGGCTCTAGCAGTTATATCATTGCGAAATATGTTAATAAATATATTAGTGAAAAGGATGTTAAAGTAGAGTCTGTTGAGGCTGAATAATTGTTTGACAAACAGTATCAGATTTAATAGAATATTAAAGTAATTCGATTAAAGAAAGGTGGCTCGTATGAAAAGAACTTATCAGCCTAGTAAAAGAAAGCACCAAAATACTTGTGGCTTTAGAGCTCGTATGAAAACTGTTGGTGGTCGTAAGGTTATCAATAGACGTCGCGCTAAAGGTAGAAAGGTATTATCTGCTTAATTAAAGCCACACTTACGTGGCTTTTTTAAAATTTATGATTAAAAAATATAGAGTTAGGAAAAACGAGGATTTTTCCAAAATTATTAAAAAGAGAAAAAGTGTAGCTGATCAAAGTTTTATCGTTTATTATTACAAGAAACAAGAGGCACATTCTAGAGTGGGCATTTCTGTTTCTAAGAAACTTGGAAATGCGGTTGAGCGTAATAAAATTAAACGTCAAGTTAGGATGATGTTCGCTAATATTTATGACTTTGATAACAGTCCAAGCGATCTTGTAGTGATTATAAGAAAGGGCTATTTAGAGAAAAGTTTCAGTGATAATCAAAACAATTTGGAAAAGCTTATTAAAAAAGCTATAATTATTTAGTATTTGCAAGGAGTTTTTGTGTATATGAATAAAAAGAAACTAACAATTGTATTAAGTTCCTTATTCTTACTACTTTTTTTGAGTGGTTGTAGTAATAGTAGCGAATTAATTTCATTGTCTACACCAATTAGTGATGTTAAGGCTGATGGCTTCTTAACTGTAATTTTGACTTATCCTTTAGCTCAAGCCATTAACTACTTAAGTGTTCATGTGGGTGTTTTCTGGGCAATCACAATTGTTACTTTAGTATTGAATGCGATTATCTTGGCGTTAACATTTAAGTCAAATGTTGCGATGCAAAAGATGCAAGAGGTACAACCTGAGATTCAAAAGATTCAATTAAAATATGAGGGTAGAACTGATTCAGCTAGCCAACAAAAGGCTGCTATGGAGATGCAAAAGGTTTATGCGAAGTATAACATTAACCCTATGACTTCAATGTTGGCTACATTCATTCAATTTCCTATTTTGATTTCAATGTATGCTGCTGTTAGAAGAAGTGCTGAAGTTAAGAATGGTTCTTTCTTTGGTTATTCTCTAGATTTAACACCAAGAGAAGCCTTTGTGGAACATGCTTGGATTTTAATTGTTATTTTCGTATTAATGATTGTCTTCCAATTATTGTCTGTAAGTATAGTAAGATGGTTGGCTAATTCTAGAGCTAAGAAGGAAGCTGAGAAGCACCATAAGCACTATGAAAAACCAAAAGATAACACTACTTTCATGACTTATGGTATGACTGCCTTTATCGGCGTGATTATGTTGTCATGGCCAACTGCATTGTCTTTATATTACTGTATCTATTCTGTAATCAATATTGTAAAGTCTATCGTTATCGATAAGATGTCTCATAAGGACTAGGAAGGCGAATTATGAAACAATATACTGGTAAAACATTAGATGATGTATTGAATATTATTACAAGTTCAACAGGTTGCGAAATTAAGGATGTTACTTATGAAGTAATTAGCGAAGAGAAGCACTTATTCGGAATCGGCAATAGTGTTACTGTTGAAGCTTATACACCTAATGATATTAAAGAATTCATTTTTGATTACTTAGGTGCTTATTTTACCGAATTAAATCAAGGTGTTTCTATTGAAATAATTATTGAGAAGCAAGCTGATGAAACTAACTTATATAGGGTTGTTTTAGATGCTGAAAATAATGCGATTATCATTGGTAAGAATGGTCAAACTTTAAGAGCTATTTCTAACGTTTTGAAGGCTGCAGTTAATGCTACTTTCAAGAAGCGTATCAATGTTATTATTGATGTTAATCATTATAAGGAAGATCGTTATCGCAAGGTAAAAGCTATTGCTAATAGAGTAGCTAAGGAAGTTGCGAAGAGTCATGTAGATGCAGAACTTGATCCAATGCCTAATGATGAGAGAAAGGTTATTCATCAATATCTTCAAGATTTCAAGCATGTCGAAACTTGTTCAATCGGTGAGGGCAACAAGAGACATCTTGTCATCAAATATAAGGAAGGAGAGTAAAGTTCGTATTTACGAACTTTTTATTTTATATGTTCACATTAATTCAAAAATTATTCATTCCAAATTATAAGGATACTAAAGATAAGACAGTAAGAGAAAGATATGGTGTTGTCATGTCAATCTTTTGTATTGTCTGTAACTGTATTTTAGTTGTCTTTAAATTAATTGTTTCTTTTATTTCTAATAGCTTATCTATTAGAGCTGATGCCCTAAATAACTTATCAGATATGGGTTCGAATATTGCCTCATTATTAGGCTTTAAGGTCGCTAGCAAGCACCCTGATAGTGAACATCCATATGGTCATGGTCGTGCTGAATATGTATCTGGTTTAATCATTGGTTTTTTGATTGTGGTTGCTGGCTTAACTTCGTTGGTTGATTCTATCAAGTCTATCTTTAATAAAGCCGATATGTCTTTTAATTACATTGCGGTAATTGTTGTATTATTCTCAATTTTGGTTAAATTGGTAATGGGTTATACAAACAAGAAGGCTGGTAAGTTGATTCAATCAGAAACACTAGAGGCTACAAGTCAGGACAGTTTTAATGATGCATTATTGACTGCTACCACTTTAATTTCATTATTGGTATATAAATTCTTCAACTTGAATATTGATGCCTATGTAGGTAGTTTTGTGAATATTATTGTAACTATCTCAGGTATTAAGATATCAGCTGATTTAATTAGTATCTTGATTGGTAAGTCTCCTGATAAGGAATTGATTAAGGAAATTGAAAAGACGGTTATGAATAATCCTGAGGTAATTGGTATTCATGATATGATTTTCCATGACTATGGTCCTGGTAGTCGTTTTGTCACTTTCCATGCTGAAGTAGATGCATCTAAGGATTTTGTTTATCTACATGATTGTATCGATAATATTGAAAATATGATTCTTGGTAAGTTCGGAGTTTTGACTACTATTCATATGGATCCAGTTGTTTTAAATGATGAAGAACTTAATAAATATAAGAATTTAGTTTTAAAGGTTATCAAGGAAATGAATCCTAAATATAGTATTCATGATTTTAGAATTGTTAAGGGCCCATCACATACTAACTTGGTGTTTGACTTGTTGTTGCCAGTTGATGATGATAGGGAACATAGTTTAATAAGAAGCGAACTAAATGAAAAAGTTAGGGCAATTAACCCTAACTTGAATTTAAGTATTAAGATTGAACACGGCTTTATCGCTTAAGCATCATGATATTTAAGTCAGTTGGCTTAGATATACCTGGTACATTACCACTTTCACTGTATTGCCAGATAGTGAAGTCATGTGTTGTTTCTGGCTTATGGTAGAATTGGGCGAACCATAAAGGATATTTGTCTAACAATTCTTGATCATATAGTTCTAAAAGTGGTGTGTTTCCATACAACATCACTTGATATTTATTTTCTAATATTTCAAAGAAGGCTTTGGCATTGTCGCTTACTTGTTGTTTAGCAAGCTTATTGGCACGGCCTTCTTTACTTTCTACGGTTTCATAGTCATAGACTATTGGAAGTTGTATTTGTTTATTTTGTAGTTCTTTTTGTACAAACAGAGCTTCTTCTTGGGCTTCTTTTACAGTAGTAGCTTGTGAGAAGAAATAAACACCTACTTTTATACCTTCATCTTGGGCACTAAGATAATTTTGTTCAAAAAGTTCATCTTTATAGATACCACCTTCGGTATAACCACGCCAGCCAATTCTAATGAAGGCAAATTCAACACCACTTTCTTTTACTTCTTTCCAGTTGATACTTTCATTATGTTCAGATACATCTATTCCTATAATGCTAGTATAAGTATCATCTTTGTATGTGTAGTATTCTTTTGAAGTATCAAACTTTTCTATTTCATATTGTCCACACTTTTCAATAAAAATAGGTTCTATTTCATCTTTATCTAAGATGGCTATAAGACAAATTAGAAAAATTATTAAAACTGATAGTACGGGTATTAGCTTATTCTTCTTTTTCTTTCTTCTTTTCTTAGACATACAATTGTTCCAACTTCACAATGCCATCTAAATTTGATAATAGATATTCCTTATCATCGTGAGTGAAGAAGTTGAATAAAACTTCGCCATTTCCCTCGTATGTTTCTAATAATTCTTTGAAGTATTCGCTAGTTTCCATATAATTCTTATTGCCATATAGTTCAAAGATAGTAACGAAACGATCTTCACTGACATTAAAATCATAGACAGCTGTCTTATTAAAATCTTTTAGATAGTTTTTTAAATCAGGACTATTGAAGAAGTATCTGATGATGTCATAGTTGTCTTCTTTGGTAGCTGATACGGCTACTACTTTGATATATAGGACAACATCAAGTGGTAACATCGTCATGTCTTCTTCGCTTGGTTTAAATTCACTCATTTGTTTAAGTGTCATATTGTTAACTAACATTCTATTTCTCCCTTATATTTTCTATTTGCCAATCAATTGGGCTTAAGTTGTTTTTAATTAAATATTCATTAGTCTTAGAAAATGGCTTTGAGCCAAAGAAACCATTATAGGCACTAAGTGGTGATGGGTGGGCTGATTCTAAGATTAAATGATTAGGATTAGTAATCAATTTAGTCTTGTTTCTAGCGTTTCTTCCCCATAGGATATATACCATATGTTCCTTGTTGTTAAGACTTGAAATAATCGCATCAGTAAGAATTTCCCAACCTTTTCCTTTATGAGAATTAGCTTTATGAGCTTCTACCGTTAAGACTGTGTTTAATAAAAGTACTCCTTGTTTAGCCCACTTTATAAGATAACCATTATCTGGTATGTATGTGTTTAAATCACTATTTAATTCTTTATAGATGTTTAATAGTGATGGTGGTATTTGAATACCTTTGTTTACAGAGAAGGCTAGGCCATGGGCCTGGTTTTCTTCATGATAGGGATCTTGTCCTAGTATTAAGACTTTTACTTCATTATATGGAGTGATTCTTAAGGCATTATAAATGTCTTTTGCGGGTGGAAAGATTGTTTGGCTTGAATACTCATTATTAAGAAATATTCTTAAGTTTTTATAATAATCTTTCTCGAATTCTTTTTCTAGGATTGTGTCCCAATCGTTGCCAATAAGTTTCATATATTTATTGTAAATGAGATTTGGGAATTTTTTATGCTAGCTTGATATATTCTTTTTAAAAATGAAGTAAAATAACTTTATGGCAAATGAAAATATTGTGATAAAAGGGGCACGTGTTAATAATCTAAAGAATATAGATATAACACTTCCTAGAAATAAGTTGATTGTAATGACTGGTTTATCAGGTTCTGGTAAGACTTCATTGGCTTTTGATACGATTTATGCAGAAGGACAAAGAAGATATGTGGAGTCTTTATCATCATACGCAAGACAATTCTTGGGTGGGGTTGAGAAGCCTGATGTGGATTTGATAGAAGGTTTATCACCATCAATTGCGATTGATCAAAAGACTACTTCTAATAATCCAAGGTCTACTGTTGGTACAATTACGGAAATCTATGATTATTTAAGACTCTTGTATGCAAGATGTGGAGAAA
Source organism: Solobacterium sp. (assembly GCA_022776215.1). Taxonomy (GTDB): domain Bacteria; phylum Bacillota_I; class Bacilli_A; order Erysipelotrichales; family Erysipelotrichaceae; genus Colivicinus. The sequence continues at coordinate 41,850 of JALFIR010000017.1, forward strand.
GCTATTGTCCTAATCATCATGTTTTGATTAAGGCAATGTCTACAAGCAAGATGGTGGAAAAGGTGATGGAATATCCATTATCTAGTAGAATTGAAATCTTGGCTAATGTGGTGACTAATCGTAAGGGTACTTTTAAGGACTTGTTTGAGAAGTTAAAGAATGAGGGTTTCTTAAGATTGTATGTTGATAATGAATTAAGAAACTTGGATGAAGATATTGTCTTGGATAAGAATAAGCGACATGATATCGATGTAGTGGTTGATAGAATTGTTGTTAAGGAGAATATTGAGACTAGATTAAATGATTCGATTGAATTAGCTTTAAAGTTAGCTGATGGTACTTGCATCATTAAGTGTGGTGATAAGAGAGAATTATTATCAAGTAATTATGCTTGTCCTGATTGTGGTTTTACAGTGCCTAAGCTGGAGCCTAGACTTTTCTCATTTAATTCACCGCTTGGTGCTTGCGATATGTGTAAGGGTTTGGGCATTGTGACTGAGGTGGATGTTGACTATTTGATTCCTGATAAGTCTAAGAGCATTAATGAAGGTGGTATTCGTTATTATAAGAATATTGTGGATACACCTAATCTTGAGTGGCAAAACTTTAATGCGTTATTGAAGGCTTATAAGATTGACAAGGATAAGCCTCTTGGTGATTTTACTAAGAAGGAAATGGAGATCATCTTATATGGTTCTGATAAGCCTATTAAGTATGATGTAGTGTCAAGTGGCGGGACTAAGTATTCTAAGAATGATTATATTGAAGGCGTTAAGTCTTTGATTGAAAGAAGATATGTGGAGACTACTTCTAAGATGTCAAAGGAATGGTATTTCTCTTATATGGCTGAGTCTATTTGTCCTAAGTGTCATGGCGCTCGTTTAAATGATGCGGTTTTGTCAGTTAGAATCAATGGCTTAAATATCTATGAGTTTACGAAAATGGCTATTGTGGATGCTTATGACTTTGTGTCTAATTTAAAATTAAGCAAGTCACAGATGGAAATAGCTAGATTGCTGTTGGTGGAACTTAAGTCAAGATTGAAGTTTTTGATTGATGTAGGTCTTGATTATTTAACACTAGATCGTATTGCCGGTTCTTTATCGGGTGGTGAGGCTCAAAGAATTCGTTTGGCAACCCAAATTGGTTCTAGTTTGACAGGTGTCTTGTATGTCTTGGATGAACCTTCTATTGGTTTGCATCAAAGGGATAATGATAAGCTTATCGCTACACTTAAGCGTATGAGAGACTTGGGTAATACGGTTATTGTGGTTGAACATGATGATGAGACGATGATGGCTGCTGATTATATTGTGGATATTGGTCCTGGTGCTGGTAAGGATGGTGGTGAGGTGATGTTCTTTGGAACTCCTGAAGAGATTCTTACTTCTGATAAATCTTTGACTGGTATGTATCTAAGTGGCCGTAAGAAGATTAATGTGCCTGCTACTAGAAGAAAAGGTAATGGCAAGGCTATTAAGGTCTTTGGAGCAAGTGAACATAATCTTAAGAATATTGATGTTACTTTCCCACTAGGCAAGTTTATTTGCGTTACTGGTGTTAGTGGTTCTGGTAAGTCAACGCTTGTTAATGAGATATTGACTAAGGGAGTTCAAAAGTCTTTGGATAGGGTGAGAATTAAGCCTGGTGCTCATAAAAAGATTACTGGCTTGGATAATATCGATAAGATTGTTTCTATTTCTCAAGATCCAATTGGCAGAACACCACGTTCTAATCCAGCTACTTATACCGGTGTGTTTGATGATATTAGAGATTTGTTTGCGTCTTGTCCTGATGCAAAGGAAAGGGGCTATGATAAGGGCCGTTTCTCTTTCAATGTAGCAAGTGGTAGATGTGAATGTTGTCAGGGCGATGGTGTAAAGAAGATTAGCATGTTATTTGTGCCAGATGTTTATGTTGAATGTGAGGAGTGTCATGGTAAGCGTTACAATAAGGAGACTTTAGAGGTTTACTATAAGGGTAAGAATATCTATGATGTCTTGAAGATGTCGGTTAAGGAAGCTTTACAGTTTTTTAAGAATCATCCTAAGATTAAGAATAAGTTACAAACTTTATATGATGTAGGTTTGGGTTATATTGAACTAGGACAAAGCGCAACTACTTTATCAGGTGGTGAGGCACAACGTGTTAAGCTAGCTAGTGAACTTTCTAAGAAGGCTACTGGTAAGACTTTGTATGTTTTGGATGAGCCTACTACTGGTTTGCATATGGAGGATGTTGCTAAGCTTATTAAGATTATTGATCGTATTGTGGATAATGGTGATACGGTTGTGGTTATTGAACATAATCTTGATGTGATTAAGTGTGCAGACTATATAATTGATTTAGGTAAGGAAGGTGGAGCCAAGGGTGGTGAATTGCTGGTTTCTGGTACGCCTGAGGAAGTTTGTGAGTGTAAGGATAGCTATACAGGTATCTATTTAAAGAAAGTGTTGGGTATATAATGGCTGATTTAAATAAGAAGGTAGAAGTTAGGAAGATTAAGGAATTCTTTAATCTTAATCAAGTATGTGGTAATGATGAGTCTTTAGATAGGTGGACGATTGCACCAGATATTAATAGACCTGGTTTGGAGTTGTCTGGTTATAAGGATGATTTTGAATTGAAGAGAGTGGTTATCATTGGTATTAAGGAACAAAATTATTTGAAGACCTTAGACTATGATACCCAGCTTGATCGTTTTGATTTTTTAACTGATGCATATACACCATGCATTATTGTGACTAATGGTTTTAAGACACCTGCTGCTTTGTTGGAAGTAGCTACTAGGAAGAATTTCCCAGTGTTTGAGTTTCCTGGTATGACTTATGAGTTGTCTACTGATTTGATTTCTTTCTTGTCTAGTCGTTTGGCTGAGTCTGATGTGGTATTTGCGGGTTTAATGTCAATTTATGGCATTGGTGTCATGATTATGGGTGATAGTGGCATTGGTAAGTCGGAACTTGAGATGGATTTGATTAAGAGGGGTCATATTTTTGTGGCTGATGATTTGGTTGAGGTTTCTAAGGTTAATAAGACTATCTATGGTACAGCTCCTAAGAATCTGAAGAGAATGTTGGAGGTTAGGGGAATCGGTATCGTTAATGTAAATATCATGTTTGGTGGTCATTGTTTCCTTGAGAAGTGTCATGTTGATTTTGTGATTAAGTTGGTTAATAGGGATCAATATTTAAGGTCTAATTGTGATAGATTGAATCCGAATGAGAAGACAATTAATCTTTTGGGTATTGAGAAGAATTTGTTGGAGATTCCAGTTACTGAGGGTAAGTCCATGTCAACTATTGTAGAGACGGCTGTTACTAACTATATTATGAAGAAACAGGGTGTTGATACAAACGAAGAGTTTAAGAATGCAATCTTTAATGAGATTTTAGATAAGAGGTAGAATATGCAGTTTTTTCCAAGTCGTACAACTTTTTTAGCGATTGGTAATGTGACGATACAGTGGTATGCTGTTTTAATTGTTTCGGGAGCTTTCTTGGCTTATTATTTCGCTAAGAGAAATTTAAGAGAATATCGTAATATTGATGTGAATGATTTTTTTGATACTTTGTTTATAACTATTTTATGGACTGGTATCATTGGGGCTAGACTTTGGTATTGTGTCTTTAATAATTTTAGTTTTTATTTTAGCCATCCTATTAATATTATTCGTATCTGGGACGGTGGTTTGGCTTTCCATGGCGGTTTTGTCTTTGGCTTAATTGCGGCAATTATGGTTTGTAGGAAGTATAATGCACCTTTTATTAAGGTGGCTGATTCTGTTGTTCCTACTGTTTTATTGGCTCAGGGTATTGGTAGATGGGGCAATTTTGTCAATCAAGAGTGTCATGGAGTTGAGGTTAGTGAGTCTTATTTTGATGGTATTCTATTCTTTTTAAAGGATGGTATGCATATAAATGGTCATTATTATGTACCTTCTTTCTTTTATGAGTCAGTTTTGTGTATCTTGGGTTTTATTTTGATTAACTTTGTTTTGCGTAAAACAGCTACTAAAAGAGGTCAATTAACCGGTGCCTATTTGATTTGGTATGGTATTGTAAGATTCTTTATTGAGGCTGGAAGAACCGATTCATTATTTATGGGCAGTTTAAAAACGGCTCAGGTGACTTCGATTTTATTCGTGATAGCTGGTTTATTGTTGTATCTGGGCTTGTATGATCGTATCTTTTATAAGAAGCCAACTATTGTGTTTGATTTAGATGGTACTATTCAGGATTCTACAGAGGCGATTATTAAGTCTTATAAGGCTACTTTTAAGAAGTATGGTAATGAGAATGATTTTACTGCCGATAAGCAAGTTGAGGTTTTGGGTCCACCTTTGAATGATATGTTTAAGAAGTATTTTCCTGATTTGAATACTGATGAGCTTGTTGATTATTATCGTAGTGTTAATAAGGAAGAATTGAAGAAGTCTTTAAAGCCGATGCCTAATGCCTTAGATGTTTTAAAGAAGCTTAAGGATGATGGTTATCATTTGGCTATTCTTACAACACGTACTAAACCTTCTGTTGATGAGTGCTTAAAGATTTGTGGTTTTGATGGCTTGTTTGATGTGGTCTTGTCTTTTGAGGATGTAAGTGCTACTAAGCCAGATCCTGAGGGTTTGTTTATTATTACTAAGAAGTATAAATTGAATAGTGCAGATCTTATTATGGTTGGTGATTCTAAGGCTGATGTCTTGGCTGGCAAGGCTTTTGGGGCTTATACGGTGGCTTATATTAATAATGAGGCGAAGGCTAAGGAAGTTAAGGCTTTAAGTCCTAATGCTTGTGTTGATAATTTAATTGAGCTTTTAGATATTTTAAAGAATAATCATTATTTTACTTATAATGGCAAATAGTTTAATTGAATGTGCTTTATGGCACATTCTTTTATATAATTGTTAAAGATAAACAGGAGGAAATTATGTTAACTGTATTTGATCATCCATTGATTACACATAAGTTGGCTTTGATGAGAGATAAGGCAACTTCAACTAAGGATTTTGCACAACAATTAAGTGAAATCGCATCTCTAATGGCTTTTGAAGTATCTAGAGATTTACCTACACAACCTAAGGATGTTGAGACACCTATGGGTATTTGTCATACCACTGAGCTTGCTAAGGATGTCGTGTTGGTTCCAATTCTAAGAGCTGGTTTGGGTATGGTTGATGGTATCAGAGATTTAATCCCTACCGCAAAGGTTGGTTTCTTAGGTCTATATCGTAATGAAGAGACTTTAGAGCCAGTTGAGTATTTCGCTAAGTTCCCTAAGATGGATGATGCGAATGTTATGGTTTTAGATCCAATGTTGGCTACAGGTGGTAGTGCTATTGCGGCTCTTGATATCGTTAAGAAAAGAGGGGCTAAGAATATTAAGCTTGTATGTCTTGTTGGGGCACCTGAGGGTGTTAAGGCTGTTGAGGCTGCTCATCCTGATGTAGATATTTATTTGGCTGCACTTGATGAAAAATTAAATGAAATCGGATATATCGTTCCAGGTCTTGGTGATGCTGGTGATAGAATCTTCGGTACTAAATAATTAGACTTCATATTGAAGTCTTTTTATTTCGTCTTGTTTATGTTAATATTTAATTGAAATACGGCAATTTTATCGAATCGCCGTATTTCAATTAAATATGAAAGACTATGAATTGAATTGTGAACAACTTTTTATTTCTAATGAACAACTCAAGGAAGTTGGTTTTTCGCAATATAAGATTAATAATTTGGTTAATGATGGTTTTATAGAAAAGATTAATCGTAAATATTATGAGAATCTTCATTATGATGGTGAGGATTTTGATTTCTATTATGTCCATCCATATATTCCTAGTGGTGTGATTTGTCTTATGAGTGCTGCAACTTTTTATGGACTAACAACTTATATTCCAGATGTTGTTGATGTTGCCGTGTATAGAAAAACAAAGGTTAATGAATTGCCTGAGTATCCTGATGTGAGGTTGTATTATTTTTCTAAGGAAAGATATGAACTTGGTATTAAGGAGATTAATGAGAATGGGAATGTTTTTAAAATATATGATGTGGAAAAAACAGTAGTCGATATAATTTCTTATCGAGAAAAAGTAGGCATTGAGGAAACAAAAAAAGTATTGAGAAATTATCTAAAGAGAAATGATAGGAATATAAATAAAATTATTAATTATGCAGAGAAGGTAAAATGTGATAAGGTGCTTAAAACTTATTTGGAAGTCTTGTTGTAAATAAAACCCTTAGATTTTATATCAACCAAGGGTTAAAATACAATTTTTATTGAATTCTTTGTTTAGGAATAAATTCTATTTTAAGAACCATGCCCATACCATCAGCTAATCTCTTTAGCAGATTAAGAGATGGGTTTCTGGTTCCGTTTTCGATTTTGCTGATATCGGCTTGATTAATGCCTGTTCTTTCAGCTAGTTCTTTTTGTGTTAAATTTTGTGAAGCTCTTGCATCAACAATTGCCCTGATAACATCCATTTCGGGTTGAATAGCTTCGTATTCCTTTCTAAACTCTTCATCTTTTAATTGCTTTTCAAGCATATCATTAAAGCTTCTCATGTTTTTTCGTCCTTTCTATAAAATTTTTTCTTCTTTGTTTTGCTAACTTTAGTTCGCTTGGCGGAGTTTTCTGTGTCTTTTTTACAAAACCATTTGTTAGAATAATTTGACCTTCATAATAGAAGAAATATAATACTCTTGTAATATCATTTCCAACTTTACATCTAAGTTCGAAAATACCATCATCAAGATGTTTACTATATGGTTCTCTTAGTTTGTTTCCTTTTTCTTGAAGCAATTCAATCATTCCAAACATTTTAGCTCTCATCTTAATATCCAATGAATCTAAGAATTTTTCTACTGGTACTTCTCCGTTTTCTTTCTCATAACCTAACACCTTAAAATTTAATGTTCTCTTCATCTTGCTTATATTATATGGTATATATACCATATTGTCAATTTTAAAGAAGTGCCTATTTAAGCACTTCCTTGTATACTCTTAATACATTCTTATAACAAATCTTTTCTATTTCTTCTTCTGAGTAATCGTGTTCTCTTAAAGCATCTATTAACATATACATTTGGGAACAGTCACTCATTTCTTTTCTTTTCTTGATGCCATCAAAGTCACTGCCTAGGCCAATGTTGTCGATGCAACCTAGTTCTTTGATGTGGTCAATGTGTTTGATGATGTTTTCAACACTACCATTACTGTCGTTACTGATGAAGTCTTCACAAAAGTTCATGCCCATTACACCATTGTTTTTGTGTAGTTTTAGGATCATTTCATCGCTTAGGTTGCGAGCAACATCACAAATGGCTCTTGCGTTAGAGTGTGATGCTACTATTGGTTTTGTTGAAAGTTCAAGTACATCTTCAAAGCCTTTGTCTCCTAAATGAGATACATCGATGATGATGCCAAGTTCGTTACATTTCTTGATATATTCTTTGCCAAAATCAGTTAGACCATCAATTGTGTTTAATGTTCTTAACATTTGATAACGATCAGGATTTGGGGTAAAGTTTGGACTTCCGATACTGTTTTTAAAGTTCCAAGTAAGGGCAATCATTCTAACACCTAATCGATAATATAGTTCTAGGATGTCTAGATCATTGTTGATGACATCTCCTTCTTCAAGTGTTAACATGGCTGACATTAGTTTGTTTTCTTCAATGTCTTTGTATGAAAATACTTGTTTAATTAAGTCTTTATTAGCTTCTATTTCTTTATAGAACTTATTAATGTTCTTTAATACGTAGGGTACTCTATCTTTTACTTTGTCATAGTTTGTGAAGATGGCGAAGTTTTGTAGAAGATAGTTACTTTGTTTCATTTTGATTAGGTCAATGTCTAAATCGTTGTTTCTTAGATGAGTATTTTCATCTAGTGATAAGAGTGTGTCACAGTGCATGTCTACTATATACATAATTGGTACTCCTTTTTTATGATTATATGATAATATTTTAGATGGAAAGAGGGTAAAAAAGATGAATAAAAAACCTGTTGTTCTAGTTGTTATGGATGGTGTTGGTGAGAGCGATAACACAAAGGGTAATGCTGTTGCTAATGCTTATACTCCTACATTAGATTATTTAAAGGCTAATAGTCCTTGGACTAAGATTAAGGCTCATGGTACAGCTGTAGGTCTACCTAGTGATGATGATATGGGTAACTCTGAGGTTGGTCATAATGCGATTGGTTGTGGTCAAGTTTATTCGCAGGGTGCTAAGCTTGTTAATGAGTCAATTGAGAGTGGTTCAATTTATCAAAGCGAGACTTGGAAGAAGTTAATCGAGAATGCTAAGGGTCATACTTTACATTTCTTAGGTTTACTTTCTGATGGTAATGTTCACTCAAATATCAAGCATGTTAAGGCTATGATTACTGAGGCTAAGAAAGAGGGAATAAATCGCGTTAGAGTTCATTGCTTAATGGATGGTAGAGATGTTCCTGATGCTAGTGGTCTTATTTATATTAATGATTTAGAAGAACATATGGCTTCTTTGAATGATGACACATTTGATGCAAAGATTGCTTCAGGTGGTGGCAGAATGTATATCACAATGGACCGTTATGAGGCTGATTGGGATATGGTTAGAAGAGGTTGGGATGTTCATGTTGCTGGTATTGGTAGAAAGTTTAATAGTGCTACAGAGGCTATTGAGACTTATCGTCAAGAAGGCGGTTATGATGACCAAAATCTTCCTGAGTTTGTTATTTGTGAAAATGATGTACCAGTAGGTACTATCGAGGATCATGATTCAGTTATTTTCTTCAATTTCAGAGGTGATAGAGCTCTAGAAATTTCTCGTGCATTTGATAATAATGGTTACAAGTTCACTAAGAGCAAGGAAGTTGATGTAATGTATGCTGGTATGCTTGAATATGATGGCGACTTACATATTCCTACAAATTATTTAGTTAATCCACCTGAGATTAAGGATACAATGTCAGAATATTTTGTTAAGTATGGTGTTCCTACTTATGCAATTTCTGAGACTCAAAAGTTTGGCCATGTTACTTATTTCTGGAATGGCAATAGAAGTGAGAAGTTTGATGAGAACTTGGAAACTTGGGTTGAGATTAAGTCTGACTTATGTCCGTTTGATCAAAGACCTTGGATGAAGTCTTCTGATATTACTGATAAGCTTGTTGAGGCTATTGATTCTAAGAAGTATACTTTCTTAAGAACTAATTATCCAAATGGTGATATGGTTGGTCATACTGGTGATTATGAAGCTACTATTATTGGTGTTGAGTCAGTTGACTTGAATCTAAGAAGAGTAATGGAGGCTTGTAAGCGCAATGATTGCATCCTTCTTGTTACTGCTGACCATGGTAATGCGGATGAAATGTATCAGAAACAAAAGAAGGAGACTGATCCACTTCAACCAAAGACTTCTCATACTTTAAATAAGGTTCCTTTCATTATCTATAATGCTGATGATGTAACTATTAAGGATGGAGAATATGGTTTAAGTAATATCGCAGCTACTGTCTTTAAACTATTAGGTTTAGAAGCTCCAAAGTGCTGGGATAAGCCAATGATTTAAAATAAATATGGTTCCCTAGGGAACCATATTTTTGTAAAGAAAAAGATAATCAAAAGATTATCTTACTAGTGAGCTAACAAGCTTTCCAAGTGATAAGATGTTGTTGGCTTTTTTATTTAATTTATGTACTTTATTAATAGATTTATGAATACTTCTCTTTTTCTTTTTAGTGTCGAAGAAGTCTTTAGTAATGGCTTTAATAAGGGAAATTGTTCCAAATATTTTTAGGAAGAATGGAATGCTTGTAGTAGCTGTATATTCAACTTTTGTAAGTTTTTCTTGTGTTTCTACAAGTTTTGCATCAATTCGTTCTTGTGTTTCTAATAGCTTAGAACTTGAATTAGCTAGGATAATTAGTTTCTTAAACATCATAATAAGGACAATTATGATAATAATTGCCAATAAGTAATAGATGTATTTAATGTAAGAATTATATACTGTTAAAAATGATAGTATGTCCATATATTTATTTTATCACCTTTTGAATAATTTCTTTTCCAATGCATGTGGGAACTATGCCTCTTGTGATTTCAACTATCTTATTATTGATGTTTTCGTCTTTTAATACATAGTTGAAAGTAACGTTTTCATCATAGTCAGCATCTAGTTTAAGTGTATTAGCCATTAAGATAGGATTTACCTTGTTGGCAATTTCATAAGATAAGACAATTTGGTACTTGTTGTAGGGAATATCTTCCATGATGGTTGCTTGTTTTAAGGCTTCACTTACACTATTACCATAGGCTCTTATAAGCCCACCAGCACCTAGTTTAATACCACCAAAGTATCTTACTACTAAAGCGCAGGTGTTGTTTAGGTTGTTTTTAACAAGAACGTTTAAGATGGGCGCTCCTGCCGTGCCGTTTGGTTCTCCATCATCGCTGCTTCTTTTAATATCACCAATTACCAGTGCTGAGCATGCATGAGTAGCATCATAGTGTTTCTTTTTTATTTCTTTTAGATAGTCTTTAAAGTCTTGTTCATCTTTAACTGGTTTTAAGTAGGTTATGAATCTGCTTTTTTCAATTACAATGGTGTTGACTGTTTCCTGTTTTACGTACATAAATTTATTATACTGATTTTGTGCTAAAATATTAAGCATGCGAACTTTAGAAGAAGTATTGAAGGATCTTGAAGAGGCTGAAAAGGAATTTCAAGAGAAATGTGATGTCTATGGTATCAAGGATGATACTATGAAGAAGAAAGAGACAGAAGTTAAAGAAAATAAGGATGAGGCTAGTGTTAATAATGACTAGCTTTTTCTTATGATAAAACAATTACTTGTCTCTAGAGAAGCTGGTAAAGTAATTTTAACAAAAATCACTAAAAACATTATTTCTATTAAAAAGTATATTTTGAAAGTATATTTTAAGTATATTTTACAGTACATATTGATAAAAGGAGAATAATATGAATATCGGTTTCGAGAATGAGTATCAAGAATTTAAAGAGGAGTTAGGGCAACTTGATAAGGGCTTAAAATCACTTACTTCAATGCTTAATAAACATGGAAAGGCTACTGTTTATTTTGGTGTAAACGATGATGGAAATGTTTGTGGTTTGTCTATTGGTAAGGAAACGTTAATGGATATTAGAAATAGAATCCGTGATAAGATTGAACCACGCATTTATGCCGATATTGAAGAATTAAAGGATGATACTGGTAAGGCCTATATAAAGATCACCGTAAGTGGGCTGGATATACCCTACTCATTTGATGGTAGATACTATTTGAGAAATGTTTCAGCTGATGAAAAGGTAACAAACGATGTGTTGAGAAAAATGCTTGCTTCATCTGATTCAGATATTTTGCGCCAAAAGTCTTCTCCTAATCAAAATTTAAGTTTTAATTCATTGTTTGGAATACTAGCTGGTAATGGAATCCATCCAAAACCAACTAAAGAATTTTATTCTAATTATTGGCTGTTAAATAGAGATGGTAATTTTAATATGAATGCCTATTTATTGTCTGATAAAAATGAAATATCTTTAAAGGTTGTGGTTTTTGAGGGAATGGATAAAAGTGTTATGTCTAAAAGAACTGAGTATGGTAGCAAATGTCTTTTGATTTCGGTTTCAGAGGTTTTGCAGTATTTTGAGGCAATAAATATCACTGATGTTAATCTTGAAGGTGCACTTAGAAAAGAACAATCTTTATTTGACTTTCCAAGTTTTAGAGAAGCTTGGATTAATGCTTGTTTGCATAATGATTGGAAAGATGGTATTGCTCCTTCTGTGTATATGTTTGATGACCGTATTGAAGTTGTTTCATATGGTGGACTTCCTTTTTCTTTGTCTAAAGAAGGTTTTTATCATGGAACAAGTGTACCTGTGAATAAAAGTTTACTAACAATATTTATGACAGCTAAATATGCTGAACAAAGTGGTCATGGAATTCCTACAATAGTTGAAAAGTATGGCAGAGATGTATTTTCTTTTGATGATGGAATGCTAAAGGTTACTATTCCTTTAGCTTTTGAAAGACCTGAAGTAGTAAATCGAAAAAGAATTGCACTTAATAAGAGTGGTTTAAATGAAAATCAAAAAATAATAGTCGATATTTTATCAAAAGATGGAAGATTGACAATTAAAGAAGTTGCAGAAAAAACTGGCATTAGCGTTCCTGGCGTTCAAAAAATTTGTTCTAAATTACAAGAATATGGAATTATTGAACGAAATGGTTCAAAACGTGATGGTAGGTGGGTTGTTAAATAAAATTGTGCTATGTTCTCTTTTCATAAAAATGTATATGGATATGTGAAATCAATTGATTATTGGAAGAGTCTAGAAATAGACTCGTTAGATAAAACACAAGATATTCTAAAAGATTTTAGAATCCTTTTCTCATATCATTCTGGAGTAATTGAGAATACTAATATCAAGTATCTAGATGTAAAAGAAATATTTGATAGTAGGAGAGTAATTAATTATACAGGCGGTCTTTTTACTTTGTATGAGATTGATAATTTAAGAATTAGTTTCGATTATATGCTTATTAAAGCTATCGATAAAGAACCTTTAACTGAGGAAATAATTAAGAAGTTTCATAAATTGTTGACTAGCCGTACCTATGATGAGAGAAGATATGTGGTTAATGAGGAAAGGTCAGGCGAATATAAGAAGCATGATTATGTTACTGGTAAGAATGAGGTTGGTTCTTTGCCTGTTGATGTATCTAATGATATGAGGAATCTTATAGAAGAAGTTAGTGGAATAGAACTAAAAAGTGATGAAGATGTTTTGGTGTTGGTTGCTTATGTTCATAATATGATCGAGCATATTCATCCTTTTGCGGATGGGAATGGAAGACTTGGAAGGTTACTTATTAATTATTTGTTGTTGGTAAATGGTTTGCCACCTTTGATTATTTTTGATGATGATAAGAGTTTGTATTATGAGTGTCTTCTAAAATTTGATGAAAATGACAATCTTTCTTCAACAGTTGAGTTTTTAAAGTATGAGATGGAGAAAACTTGGGAAAAAGTGATAGATAAATACAAAGCAGAGAATAACAATAATCACAATAAACTTAGAATGTTCTTGTGATTTTCGAATAAAAAAGCGATGCAAGTTTTTATGCTTACATCGCTTATGGCCTATGCGTTGGCCTTATGATTTATTCAATTGAAATAGTTTCTGTTGATTCGATTTGTTTTTGTTTAGCAGATGGTACTGTTACTTGTAACATACCGTTTTCAAATTTAGCTTTTACATCTTCAGCTTTAATGTTGTCACCAACATAGAATGATCTAGAACAAGATCCGAAGTTTCTTTCGCTTCTTACTAGATTACCCTTAGCATCCTTTTCTTCATCAGTTGTATTATGAGTGGCTTTAATACTTAGGTAACCGTTAGATAATTCCATAGTTACATCTTCCTTCTTATATCCTGGAACTTCAATATCTAGAGTATAATAACCATCCTTTTCGTGAACATCAGTTTTCATAATAGAATCAAATCCTTGACGGTTGAATTCAGTTGGGAAGAAACCATCAAACATATCATCAAATAAATCATATTTTCTAGGCATATATTTCATATTAATTTTCCTCCTGTACATCTATTTCTTTGTACACTTATATACTATCACATTGTTTAGCAGTGTCAATAGAAAAGTGCTAGCAATTGTGATAATTAAGTGCTAAATGTTGATAAAAAGAAAAGATCCTTTTTAGGATCTACTTCTTCCATAGGTCAAATGGATATGTTCCATTGTCTTTAAAGCTTTGAATCTTAGCTACAACAGATGGTTTATCTGCTTGATATGTAACACCAAACCAAGAATCTTCACTAGTTAATACTTTTACTTTAGCCTTATTGTCTCTTACTAAGTAACCAACATGGTTAGGAAGTAATGCTTCATACTTAAGAGGATTAGATTTGATTCCTTCAGGTAATTCAGCAGTAAAAATTTCTTGTAGTTTACCAATAACAGATGGCTTGAAGCCCCAGAAGTTCATTGATACTGGAGTTCCCATTTCAAGAGGAAGGTAAGTACCATCTTCTTCAAATTCAACACCATCATGATTATCGTTCCATTTAATATTCATAACTTCTTTGATTGAAGTTAAGTAATTGTTTTCATCTTTTTGACATACGCCACGAGTAACTGTACCGTTGTCTGATAAAGTATTTTCTACCTTGTAACCAACCATACAGTATTCATTGTCGTCAGTTGTTTCGTCAAAGTATTTGCTTACTTTTTCAAAAGCGTCACGTCCATAGAAGTCATCTGCGTTACAAATAACAAATGGATCATCCTTTAGAATGTTTCTACAAGCAAGTAGAGCATGTGTTGTTCCCCAAGGCTTCTTTCTTTCTTCAGGAACTGTATTGCCCTCTGGGATATCGTTGATGTCTTGAAACGCATAAGTTACTTCGATGAATGGTCTAATTTTCTTTACGATGTGTCCTTCGAAGATTTCTTCGTGTTCTTTTCTAATGATTAGAACTAATTTTTCAAAACCTGATTTAATTGCATCATAGATAGTGAAATCGATAATTGATTCACCGTTTGAGCCAAGAGTGTCAACTTGCTTAAGTCCGCCGTATCTTGATCCCATACCCGCAGCTAAGATTACTAATGTTTTTTTCATATATATTAATTACGTACTCCTTATCTATAATTATAGATGAATTTTCTTAAAAGTATCACTAATAGAGTCGTGAATTACGATATCACAGCATTCATCTGATTTAGTTGGCTCTTTATTGATGATTACAAGAGTATCTCCCCTAAAGTATCTAACAAGTCCTGCGGCTGGATAGACATTCAATGAAGTGCCTAAGATAATCATTAAATCAGCATTGTGTATGGCTTTGACTGATTGTTCAATTGTATCGGAATCTAATGCTTCTTCATATAAGACAACATCAGGTTTAATGATGCCACCACACTTACAATAAGGAACACCATCTTGTTTTAGGATATCGCTTAGTGTATAAAACTTATTACATTTCATACAATGATTTCTAAAGATGGAACCATGTAGTTCATATACTTTCTTGTTGCCTGCAATGGTATGTAGTCCATCAATGTTTTGAGTGAGAACTGTTACATCTTTTGTGTCTTGAAGCTTGGCAATAAACATGTGACCATAATTAGGTTTAGCATTCTCATAAACCATCTTATCTTTATAGAATTCATAGAAAGTTTTTGGATCTTGCATAAAGTAAGAATGGGATATTATTTCTTCTGCATGTTTATTATTTTTGTATAGACCAGTATTCGATCTAAAGTCTGGAATTCCAGAGTCAGTTGACATGCCAGCTCCTGTAAAAAAGACAATTTTGTGTGCTTTATTAATAGCTTCTTGTAGTTTGTTTATCATGTTTTTATTATAGTTGCCCTTAAAAATACATGCAAATTAATGGTATATATCTCTAAACACTTTGTTTGCCTCTAAAAACACATCAATTCTAAGGGCAAGTTAAGTATCTTTTCTTAGAATATCTAGATAATCAAAGTAAGAATATATCTTGGTCTTGCCTGATTTAGCGCTTTGTCTAAGAATTCCTTTATCAGCCAACAATAATACAGCCTTGGCTACAGTATTGTATGACAAGCTTAGGGCATTGGTTGTCTTTTGTATATCGATAATAGGATTCTTTTCTAAATAGTTAAATACTTTAAGAACATTGGTTTTTTGTCTTGGTGAAATATCATCAAGTATATTAATGTTATTATTATGAAGTTTTGTTAGTTTGTCTATCGTATCAATAGCGTCACTACTAGAATCAGCAAGTGCTTGTAAAAAGAATAGAACCCATTGTTCATAGTCACCAGTTTTTCTCACTTGGCTTATACGGTCATAGTATTCGATACGATTCATTTTTAGAAAATAAGAAATATATAATGCAGGACAGCTTATTACTTTCTTATCTATCAAGAATAGTGTTATTAATAAGCGTCCAATTCTACCATTACCATCTAAAAATGGGTGAATGGTTTCAAATTGATAGTGTATTAAAGCAGCCTGTATTAAGGGGTCTAATGAGTCATCACTATTAATGTATTTTTCCAAGTCGGACATAGCTTCTTGCATGTCTAAGACATTGGGCGGTATGTAGCGAGCTGTTTTGATGTTACTATTTTGACCACCAATCCAGTTTTGAGAATATCGGAATTCTCCAGGGCTTTTTTCTTGTCCTCTTACTCCTTCCTTGAGTATTCTGTGTGTTTCTTTAATTAATCTATTGCATAAAGGAAGGGTATTAAGTCTATTTAAGGCGTATTCAGTAGCTTTGATATAGTTAACAACATCTGAAACGTTTTGATTAGTATTTTCTTCTATCAAAGGATTAAATATATCATCAAGGGTACATTGAGTTCCTTCTATTTGAGATGATAATAGAGCTTCTTTTCTTACGTACATAGAAACAAATAAATCGATATTGGGCACAAAATTAGATAAAGCATCCAATAATGTTAAATTTTTACTAGCTTCTACTAGTTTAAAGACTATTTCATTATTTAATGTTAAAGGTGGTACTGGAGGCAGTGGTGCCGGTTTAAAAGATTGATATGACATATCATCCGATAAATTATTTATGTATTTTCCTGCACGATTGTTCATTTACTCTCCTTAATTGAAATATCTTACTCTATTTTAACATTGTAATTTCAAGTTGAGCAGTGAAAATGAAATTGCTTGTTAATAGCAATTTCAAGGTAAAGCATAAAATTGAAATTAGTCATGTGATTATAGTTAAACAATTTCATTTTTTGGTTAATTTAACATCCATTTCGTGTTTTTGTGGTAAATCATTTCTGTTTTTTGTGATAACAATCGTTAAATATATTTAAACTCGACAAGTAATTGACTAGATACTTTTTTGTCGAGTGACTAACAAATCATCGTCTAGTTTGCACAATAACGTTGAGGTAAGTATATGTAATTCCAGTTAATATTAAAGAATTAATTAATCAAAACGTTGTTGAGTCTAATGGGTAGTGTATAAGTAAAACAGTACACTATCAATATATGTAAAGACATTGTCACTACTATGTTATATAATATAAGTGATAAAAAGGAGGATATAAGATGCCTAATAGTTCAATGTTACAAGTAAGAACAAATCCAATTGATAAAGAAAAAGCCAGTGCTATTTTAGAATCACTTGGTACTAACTTATCAACTGTTGTTAATATGCTTATCAAACAAATAATAATTACTGAGAGTATTCCTTTTGAAATTAAGCTTAATAATTCTCCATATACAACTCAAGAAAGTATCGAGGAAACTAAAGCTACTATGGCTTTTGAAAGTATGCATCTATCTAATGTATGGGTTGATCAATTAAAAGAATATGCTTTGGGAAACATCTCAGGAGATGAACTACGTAAAAAAGTAATAGATACTATCTCTGATTCTGATATTAAGAAAGATTTATAATATGGCTGATTCGATTTATTGTTACAAAAATACAAGCATTCTCAAAAACAAATTCAATATTATTAATCCAGAAAAATTAAATCAGGTAGAAAGGGAATTGACTTCAATTAGAGTCTATGATCTTATCCGTAAGCCTATAAAAGGCAATTTTGATTTTAAACATCTTTGTGCAATTCATTTCTATATTTTCCAAGATATATATGAATGGGCTGGGGTTCCTAGAAAAACAAATATCGCAAAAGCTAATATGTTTTGTAATGTGATGTTTTTATACGAACAAGCTGAAGAGGTCTTTGGTGCAATTAAAGATGATAATTATTTAAGAGGACTTCCTTATGATGAATTTGTAAAAAGATTAGTGTTCCACTTTTCCAACATAAATGCTTTGCATCCTTTTAGAGAAGGCAACGGAAGAAGTCAACGTGAATTCATTAGAGAATTAGCTCTTTATAATGATTATGTAATTAATTTCTCTTTGGCTAGCGAAGAAGAAATGCTTAATGCTAGTATAGATTCATTTTTGTGTAAATACGAAAAAATGGAAGTTTTATTCAAAAAGTGTTTAAGGCCTATTAAATAGTCAATTATTTTGTTCCAATAGTTAATGACTGTAGCTGAAAGAATAAAGCCTTTAATTTGTGCAAATATTAGCTTGTTTGTTATAATTAAATGGCGAATATATTCGGAGGTTTTATTATGGCTAGACTTACACGTACACAGAAATTTGCAGCTTTAAGAGAGGAGTTGGCAAATAGCTGTGAACAAACAACTGTTAATAATGACTTAAATAAATATCAAGATAAATTAAATTCTTTACAAAGTGCTTCCGAGAATGTAGAGAAGAAGGAAGAGTATGATATTAAGGTTGAACCACTTCCTACGTTTAATGAAGTGAAGGAAGAAGTTAAGGAAGAAGAAAAGAAGGTGGAGAATGATTTCTTTGCGGACTTTAACTTGGATAGTATTAATGAGGCTATTGATAAAATTGTTAAGCAGAATGTAGAGATTATTGATAATAGCGATAATAATGATAATAAGGTAGAGGAAAAAGAGCCTGTAGTTGAAGAAGTAAAACCTGTTGAAGTAGAAAATACTAATAGTTTGATTGATCAAACATTAGATGAGTTAACTGAAGTTATTGGAGAGATTGAGGAAAAGGTTGAGCCTGAGGTTGAGGTTGAACTTGTTACTGAGGAAGAACCAATTGTCGTTCCTGAAAGAATTGAAGAACCTTATAACTATATTGAACAAGATTATGCAGATATTGCAGAACTATTAAAGAAAGAGGTTCTTGAACTTAATGGTCCTGTAGAACCAGTAAAGGAAGAAGAGGAAGTAATTATTGAACCTGAGCTTAAAGAGCTTACTAATCTTGATACATTGATTGATGGACTTGTTGTTGAAGAAGAAATCGCATTACCTAATTTGGATATTCCTGAGGTAAATGAAATTGTTGAGGAAGAACCAAGTGTTGAGTCTGAGATTGTATTACCTGATTTAGATATTCCTGAGGTTGATGAATTGATTGAGAAACCAAGTGTTGAAGAGGTTCCTGAATTAGTTAAACAACCAATAGCAAGTGAAAATGTCGCACTTCCTGAGGTTGATGCTCCAAAGATTGATGAACCAGTTGTTGAAGAACCAAGTGTTGATCCTAGTGATGTAGATGTTAATAGCTTGTTGGATAAGACTTTGGAAGAGGTTGCTGATTATAATACACAGGCTGGTCGTTTGACTGTTGATGAGAATCTTAATAGTTTAATTGAAGATGTTAGACACGGCGGCTTTAATGATGATGAAGAGGATGACGATTTCTCTAATACTGTAACTTTAGAGATTGATAAGGTTTTAAGTGAGATTAATTTGGAGCCTGTTACTGGTCCTACAGTTAGTTTGGATGAGGTTTTAGATAATACTGTTGAAGTTGATCCGATTGATGCAAAGCGTGAAAAGGCTGCTGAGAAGTTGGCCGATACATTAACGCATCCAGTTTTGACTAAGACTTTAGAGGAGAGTCCTGTTGAGATTAAGACACTTGATGAGACTTTTACTAAGGATTTAAGCACTACTGCTACATTGTCTTTTAAGAAGAATGAGATTGCTGAAGATGATGATGATTATTACTATGATGATGATAAGCCTAATAAGGTTTTGAATGTTGTGTTGATTGTTCTTCTAGTAATTTTCTTGATTATTGTTGGTGTTATTGTTTATTTCTTGTTGTTGGCAAAGGGTATTCTATAGAGTATGAAAATTAATATAGCGATTGATGGCCCAAGTGGTGCTGGTAAGAGTACTATTGCGGACTTGGTGGCAGAGAAGCTTTCTTATGTTCATTTGGATACTGGGGCTATGTATCGTTCTGTAGCTTACGCAGTTTTGAAGAATGGTTTGTCTTTTGATGATGAAAAGAATGTTTCTTCTTTGGTTCAAAATGATTTTGATCTAAAGATGGATGGCAAGTCTGTTGTCTTAAATGGTGAAGATATTACTGATAAGATAAGAACTAATGAGATTTCGATGGCTGCTAGTAATGTTTCTAAGTTAAGTGGCGTCAGAAGTGCTTTGGTAGCTGCTCAAAGAAGGATTGCGGCTAGTAAGGGTTATATCTTAGATGGAAGAGATATTTGTGATGTTGTGTTGCCTGATGCTGAGGTTAAGGTTTTTTTGACTGCTAGTGCTGAAGATAGAGCAAGAAGAAGGCTTGAGCAAAATAAAGAAAAGGGTATTATTGATGATTATGACAAGATCTTAGAAGAGATTAAGAAAAGGGATTACCAAGATAGTCATCGTGCTTTTTCTCCACTTAAGGCAAGTGATGATGCGACAATTATTGATTCTTCTGATAAGAGTGTTGATGAAGTTGTGAATATGATTTTAGATCTTGTCTATAAGAAGATCTAGGAAAGGGGCAAGTTTATGATAGATGGTACTATTGCGATTGTTGGTAGGCCTAATGTTGGTAAGTCAACCGTTTTTAATCGTATGCTTGAGAAGAGACTTTCTATCGTTGAGGATACTCCGGGTGTTACAAGAGATAGAATTTATGGCGATTGTCTATGGTTGAATAAGACTTTTAGATTAATTGATACAGGTGGCATTGAGTTACGTGATGTTCCTTTTCAAAAGGAGATTCAGGCTCAGGTTGATATTGCGATTGATGAGGCTGATGTTATTATCTTTTTGGTTAGTGGTAAAGAGGGTTTAACTAATGATGATACATTTATTGCTAAACAATTGCGTAAGAGTAAGAAACCAATTCTTTTGGGTGTTAATAAGATAGATGATTTTGATAAGATTGATAATATCTATGAATTCTATAATCTAGGATTAGGCGATCCTATTCCTGTGAGTGGTTCTCATGGTATTGGTATTGGAGATTTGTTGGATAAGGCAACTACTTTGATGCCTGAGAAACAAAAGGATGATTATGATGGCATGATTAAGTTTGCCATTATTGGCAGACCCAATGTTGGTAAGTCTAGTTTAACTAATGCGTTTTTGAATTCAGAGAGAGTAATTGTTTCTGATATTGAAGGAACAACTAGAGATGCAATTGATACGGTCTTTAATGCGAATGATAAGTCTTATGTTGTTATTGATACGGCAGGTATTCGTAAAAGAGGTAAGATTTATGAGAATGTCGAGAAGTATTCTATTCTAAGGGCTAAGGCGGCTATTGATAGAGCTGATGTAGTGTTAGTGGTTATTGATGGTGGTGTTGGTATTATTGAACAGGATAAGCATGTTGCAGGTTTGGCTCATGAGGCTAATAAGGGTGTTATTCTTGTTTATAACAAGTGGGATCTTGTTGATAAGGATGAGAAGACGATGGCTAATATTACCAAGGAAATTAGAGAGCAGTTTGCTTATTTGGATTATGCACCGATTGCGTTTGTTAGTGCTAAAGAAAATAAGCGTGTTAATACTTTACTTCCTTTGATTGATCAAGTATATCAAAATGTTAATTTAAGAATTAAGACTAATGTCTTGAATGAGGTTATTATGGATGCGCAATTAGCTAATCCTGCTAAGCCTCATAATGGCCGTTTGTTTAAGATTTATTATGCTTCACAAGTGTCTGTGGCACCTTGTGTTATTGTATTGTTTGTCAATGATGTGGAACTTTTCCACTTCTCATATAAGCGTTATTTGGAGAATAAACTAAGAGAAGCTTTTGGTTTTGAGGGTGTTCCTATAACGATTGTTGCACGTAAAAAAGAGTCTTAATGTTAGAATTATTTATTGTATTTTTCAAGATTGGTCTTTTTACTTTTGGTGGTGGTTTAGCTATGATTTCAATAGTAGAGGATCAATGTGTAAATAAGTATAAGTGGCTTACTAGTAAGGAAATGGATGAACTTGTTATTGTGGCTGAGTCTACTCCAGGTCCTATTGCGATTAATTGTGCTACTTATACTGGTTATAAGACTAAGGGCTTACTGGGGGCAATAGTAGCTACAACGGCTATTTCCTTGCCTTCTTTTTTAATTATTTATTTTATTTCTACTGTTTTGGATAATTTTTTAGAAATTAAACTAATCTCATATGCCTTTATGGGCATAAAAATAGCTGTGTCTTATTTGATTCTTGACGTTGGTATTAAGATGGCTCTTAAGTTGGATAAGTCTTATTTTAAGTATCTTGTGGTGTTAATTTCTTTTTTAACCTTATTTATTATTAATGTAAAGAGTTTGTCTGTTTCTTCAGTATTAATAATCTTGTTTGGTACTTTGGTTAACCTGTTATATGAGGTGAAGAAATGATTTACTTAAGATTGTTTATTGAGTTTCTTAAAGTTGGTTTCTTTTCTTTTGGAGGAGGCTATGGTGCGGTAGCTATTATTAGAGATGTGGTTATTTCTAATAATTGGCTAACCGATGATGGTTTGGCTTATATGATAGCTTTATCAGAGTCTACCCCTGGTCCTATTATGGTTAATTTAGCTACTTATGTTGGCAGTGTTAATGGTGGCTTATTGGGTGCTTTAGTAGCTACAATCGGTGTTATTTTTCCCGCATTCATAATTATTATTCTAGTGGTCAAAGTACTTAGTTCTATTATGAATAATAAGTATTTTAAATATATTATGGATGGGGCGATATTGGCGGTAATTGGTATTATTTTGGCTACTGGTTTGTTTATGTTGATGGAGAATAATAGCATGATAGAGATTGTTATTTCCATTATCTTATTATTCACTTTATTGGTTGTTAAAGTTAAGAAAATAAAATTAAACCCAATAATGTTTATTTGTTATTCGGCTATGATTGGAGTTATAGTTAATATAGTTATACAAAGGGTGTTGTGATGAAAAAGAAGAATAATAGTTTAATTTATGTAGCTATAGTAGTATTATCAATCTTATTGGTTTTTGGTATTGTGATTTTGGTGTTTGATCCTTTTTCTTTCTTTGCGAAAGAGGAAAATGAAGTAGTTGAAAACAACAATAATAAGGTTACTGAAGTAGTAGATAAAAAAGAAAAAGCTTTAGTTAATACATTATGGGAGACTAATAGAATTAAGTCAGATGATTATGTGGGTACTATTACTTTTGAGTCTGGTTTAATTGATCTTCCTTTTGTACAAGGCAGTGACAACAATACTTATTACCGTACTGATTGGGAGACCATGAAATATGATGAGGAGGGTTCAATTTTTTTGGATTCTTCTAATACTTTAGATGATCAAAATTTAATAATTATTGGACACTATGTTTATGCAAGTTATGATGCCAGTGGTACTCATAAGTTTACTCCTTTGGCTAAGCTTGTTGATAAAGATAATTATGAGGCTAATAAGTACGTTAAGTTGTACTTTAAGGATGAAGTTAGAAGATATGAGATTGCTTATGTTTATTATTGTGAGTTAATTGAGGATGAATATGAGGGTGAGAAGTTTTATTATACTAATGATGGTTTTGAATTCTATTATCCAAATTATACAGAGGAACAATTTGATAAATATATTGATACTGTAAAGAAGAACGCTTTCTATGATACAGGTGTTAGTGTTGATTATAATGATAAGCTTTTAACACTTCAAACTTGTGTTGAAAACCATAGTGAATTAAGAGAAATTGTGCTATTAAAAGAAGTAAGTAGAACTTCATATAATTAACATAAAAACTAGTAGGTTTCTACTAGTTTTTATGTCCTTCTTCAATCCAAAGCTTATCAGCAGTTGGTTTCCAATTAGATGCATAAGCAGTACATTTACTACATAGATGATTAACATCTTCAGGAGATTCTAGGTCAGTAGATTTAGCTCCTGTTTCTTTTACTAGTTTAGGTAGTATATCAGGGTTTTCCAACATAGGACATGGTCTTAGATGATTGTTATTAAATGGCTGTCCCTTACGATATGCTTTAAATAGGGGCTGTTTTAGACAGTCAATAAATGACATATCATGGATATTAGCTCCTGAGTAATGGATGAATACGCATGGTTCTACATCACCTGCTGCGTTGATATGACAATAGATCTTTCCACCTGCAATACATCCTTGAGTAAATTCACCATCGTTTTGGAAGTCAATCGCAAAGATTTCCTTACCACCTTCTAGTCCTCTTATTTCTCTTACTTTATCTTTCATGTAAGCTCTTTGTTCTGGACTTAGTAATAATTCAGTGCTTGCATTGTTGCCTACTGGCATATAGTGGAAGTACCAGGCAAAGATACATCCTTTATCAATAATCATGTCTAGGAATTCATCACTTGTTACTACTTGGTAGTTTTTTGAAGTATAACAGATGCTTACGCCAAATGGAATCTTATTAGCTTTTAATAGATCCATAGCTTCCATAGCTTTTTGGAAGTGTCCGTTTCCTCTTCTTCCATCATTTGCATCCTCAAATCCTTCAATGGAAATTGATACCATGAAGTTACCAACTCTTAACATTTCATCACAAAATTCTTGATCAATTAATGTACCGTTAGTAAATGCGTGAAAGGCTACATCTCTATGTTTCTCGCATAGTTTTATTATGTCTTTTTTTCTAACCAATGGTTCACCACCTGTAAATAGACATGCATGAGTGCCATAAGGTTTAGCCTCTGTTAACACTCTGTCCATGTCTTCAAAAGATAGATTTTGTTTATGGCCATATTCTGCTGCCCAACAGCCAGTACAGTGCATATTGCATGCACTAGTTGGATCCATTAGGATTAGCCATGGAATGTTGATGTCTAGTTTTTCAGCATTCTTTTGAGCTTCTTGATAGCCTCTAAAACCACCTTCATAGGCTGCATTTAACAAGAAAGTTTTTAGATAGAAAGGGTCAGAATTTTTAATTACTCTATTTAAGTAGTGAGCCCACTTACCATCTTTATTCTTGGTTAAACTATGAAGCATTTCAAAAGATTCATCACTCCAAGTTCCTTTTAAAATAAATTCCATTTTAGAAAATAATGAATCGATTGAATCCATGACATCATGGTCTTGTCCTTGTTTAATAACATTATCAAGGATAGACTCAAATGCTTTTCTCTCTATACTGTGTTGTAACTTATTCATAATAGTCACCATCCTTAATGTCATTGTATTTTTAAAGTTAAAACTGGGTGTTAATGATTATTTTAGAATTGTCCAAAATTGAATGAATTATAAAAATTATATTAAAATTATGCAAAAGCCAATATATTGGTTACCCTTGAGTTTCTTTGATAAAATATATGTGTGCGTTTAATTATAAACAAACTAATTAACGATAAAGGGGAATAATATGGCCAAGAAAAAAAGTGGAATAGCTTCTAAGGCAGCTCAAAAGGTTGCTGATAAGAAAGCTCAAGAAAAAGCACAACTAAGTGCTGAAGTGGTTAAACATGTGGTGGAAGAACCTAAGGTTGAAGTTGTTGAAGTAAAGAAGAAGCAAAATGTTAAGGCCGGGCTCGAATCTGCTGGGCTCGAATCTGGGCACGAACCTGCTCCTAAGAAAAAAGAAACTAAAGTAGTGGAAAAAGAAGTGAAGACTACTGATAAAAAAGAAACTAAGAAAACTACACCTAAAAAGAGAACTAAGATCGAGGGTGAAATAGTTAAGACTGAAGAGCCCAAGGAAGTAAAGAACACTAAGGCTACAAGAGCTAAGAAAGAACCTGCTACTCCTAAGAAGTCTAAGATTAAGAAGACTGAGAAGAAAACTGAAGATACTGTCAATGTTGTTGATGTTGATGTAGCTGAATTGTTAAAGAAGGAAGTTCTTGAATTAAATGGTGCTGTTGAATCAGTTAAAGAAGAGAAACCTAAAACTAAAACTACTAGTAAGAAAAAGAAGGTGATCGAATCTGGGCTCGAATCTAAACCTAAAAAGAGAACTAAGATTGAGGGTGAAATAGTTAAGACTGAGGAACCTAAGGAAGTAAAGAGTACTAAGGCTACAAGAGCTAAGAAAGAACCTGCTACTCCTAAGAAGTCTATAATTAAGAAGGTTGAAGCTAAAGAAGAAGTTAAAGTTGAAATTAAGGCAGAGCCTGTTGTTGAAGTAAAGGGGCCTGAAACCGGGCTCGAATCTGTTGAGGATAAGGTACAAAAAATGATGAATGATTATTATCAATCTGATTTCTTTAAGAAGAGACGTTCAATTGCGTTTATTGGTTCTGAATGTTATCCATTTGTTAAGACAGGTGGCTTGGGTGATGTTATGCATGCCCTTGCTAAGGAATTGAGTAAGAAGAACTGTGATGTTAAGGTTATTCTTCCTCGTTATGCTTGTATTGATCAAAAATGGCAAGAGAAGATGGTATATAAGGGTTCATTCTACATGGATTTAACAAGTGATGGTGGCCAATATTATGTTGGTATCATGGAATATGTTAATGATGGTGTAGTATATGATTTCATTGATAATCAAGAATTCTTTACAAGTGGTAATCCATATACTTCAATTATTGGTGATATTCCTAAGTATTGTTATTTCGCTAAGGCTGCATTAGCTGCTCTTAACTATATGAATTGGATTCCAAATGTAATCCATTGTCATGACTGGCAAGCAGGACTTGTTCCAGTATTCTTAAGAGATACATTTAGAGATTCTCCAGTAAGTAGTGCTAAGACAGTATTTACAATTCATAACTTGAGATTCCAAGGTATCTTCAACATTGATACATTCAGATACTGGACTAATCTATCTTATGAAGTATTAAGTAATGACGCTATTAGAAGCGGTAGAGATGATGTGAATATGCTTAAGGCTGGTATCTCTTATTCTGATGCAGTTACAACAGTATCAGAGACTTATGCAGGTGAGATTCAAACAGCTCAATATGGTGAACAATTAGATGGTCACTTACGTTACTATTCTTACAAGTTAAGAGGTATTGTGAATGGTATTGATTGTGATATCTGGAATCCTACAACTGATAAGTTATTACCATATAACTATGATGCAAGTAATGCGATTGAACAAAAGAGATTAAACAAATTAGCTTTACAAGAAGAATTAGGTCTTGTGAAGGATGAAAATAAGATGGTTATTGGTTTAATCTCAAGATTAACTGATCAAAAGGGTCTAGATTTAATCAATATGATTGTAGGTGACTTAATCGATGGCAATACCGAAGTAGTGGTACTTGGTACTGGTGATCCTTATTATGAAGGTTCATTTAGATATTATGAAGAAATTTATAAGGGCTACTTCTGTGCAAATATTATGTATGATGAGGGTAGAGCTCATAAGATTTATGCAGGATGTGATTGTTTACTAGTTCCTTCTGCATTTGAACCATGTGGTCTTACTCAATTAATTGGTATGCACTATGGTGCTATTCCAATCGTTAGAGAAACAGGTGGCTTGAAGGATACAGTAGAACCATATAATGAGTTTGAAAATAGAGGCAATGGCTTCACATTTGACCGCTATGATGCAGGATTATTACTAGATGCAATTAATCGTGCTAAGACATGTTATTTCACTCAAAGAAACAATTTTAATGAGATGGTTATAAGAGATATGAACAAGGATGTTTCTTGGTCAACTTCTGCTGATAAGTACAAGGCTTTATACTTGGAATTGACTAACTGGGACTAAAATGTAAAGGCTTTCAAAGAAAGTTGTTCAAATTGGTCAAAATTAAGAAAAAATAACTTTAAAAAATCCCCTAAAAGAACTAACATTAACAGTGATTGTAAAGGGGATTTTTATTATGAACATTATGTTATCTCTATCAATTGCGATACTAGCTGGACTATTAATGACAAGAGTCTTAAAAGTATTTAGACTTCCAGCTGTTACAGCATACTTGATTGCTGGTATATTAGTAGGACCATATGTACTTGGTCAATTAAATGTTGAAGGCGTTGGTTTTTTAACACTAGAGGAAGTAGAAAAGTTATCTATTGTATCTGATGTAGCCTTAGGTTTTATTGCCTTCTCTATTGGTAATGAATTTAGGGTAAAGGACTTAAAACAAATTGGTAAAAAGGCAGTTATTGTAGGTTTTTGCGAAGCCTTGGCTGCAACATTCTTGGTTAGTGTTTGTTTAATTGTTGTATCACTACTATATCCAGAAACATTGACTATGGCACAAGCTTTAACACTTGGTGCTATTTCAACCGCTACTGCTCCTGCGGCTACTTTAATGGTTGTTAAACAATATAAGGCTAAGGGTAAATTAGTTGATATGCTTCTTCCTATTGTTGCCCTAGATGACGCTATTGCCCTTACTGTCTTTGCGGTATTATTTGGCATTGCCAAAGCCCTAACATTAAATAATTTTGACTTAGTTTCTATTATTGTTAATCCATTATTAGAAATTGTCTTTTCTTTAATTCTAGGTGCTATGATTGGTGCTTTATTAAATTGGTTAGAAAAGTTATATAACTCTAATCATAATAGATTAAATATTACGGTTGCTTGCGTGTTCTTGTCTGTTGCCTTATCACAACTTCATATTAATCTTTTTGGAGATGAAATCGGTTTCTCATCACTTCTTGTATGTATGATGGCAGGTACTGTATTCTGTAACCTATGTCCATTATCTGAAGATATTATGGAAAAGATTGATAGATGGACTAATCCATTATTTGCCTTATTCTTTGTCATCTCTGGTGCTGAACTAGAACTAGGTGTCTTAACATCAATCAGTGCTGTACTAGTTGGCATTGTCTATATTGCGGCGAGATGTCTTGGTAAGTATATGGGTGCTTATTTTGGCTCAAGAGCAACTCATTGTGACGCTGAAGTCTATAACAACCTAGGCATTTGTCTATTCCCCCAAGCCGGTGTTGCCTTAGGTATGTGTGTTCAAGCTACAGCACTAGGTCAACAAGGTGTTTTAATTAGAAACATTACTTTATTAGCAATTCTAATTTATGAACTTGTAGGACCTCTATTGACTAAACGCGCTCTTGAAAGAGCTGGTGATATTACTGAAATGCCAGATGAGGTTAAGAATCGTCGTAGTCACAAGTTATCATTATTAAATTTTGTTCCTTTCATGAGTGCTAAGCATTAAGCTTGGTACTCATTTTTTATATAATAGAGGCATGAAAACAATAAATGATAATAATGAACCATTATCTAAAGATTGGGATAATCTAATTAAAAGCTTAAATATGTTTTCTGATGATTTCATGGATGAGGAAAGAGAACAAGCTGAACAAGAGAAAAGGGAAGACTTATAATAAACTTTGTTATTTTTCCTGAAGTAAAAAGTTAAGTTCCACTTTAAAGCCTTCAAAAGAAATAGGTGAATTTACTCTTGGAATTACAGTGTTAATCGTATGATTGACACTGTTTTTATGTGTTGAATTTACTTTTATTGGTACAATAAATACAGAAGATATAGATTAAAGATATAAAGAAGACATTATTAAAGGCTCATGGTATTATGTCATTTAAACTTCATTAAGACTTAATTCCACTTGGTATTTTATAGTTTGAACATCTTTTGTCTTTGATTATTAGTACTTAAACTTTATTTGAGAAGTGTTGGTTTAAGCACTACGCTATCTGCAGCCACTGGTACTAAACCGAAATTTGTCAGTCTTTCGGCTAGATCTGGACTGTAGAATTCTACTAACTGGAAGGATGTTTTACCTTTCAGTTTTTCTTTTCTATAGGAATTGATATTAATAGATATCCTATTAGCTTTTTCTTGACTATCTAATCCAAGATTATAAAGATCACAACCTTTAGGACAAATATCTCTAACTAATATATGAACATTTTCTAAGGAACCCTTTTGATGAGATGCCATTGGGTCACAATAGAATACTCTAGTTCTAAGTGTTCCATCTATTTCTCTTACTTCAGCTTTATCAGCTAAATAGAATTCACTTCCTCTATCAGTCTTTAATACTTCTACTTCACGCGAGAAGATTTCTTCACCAAGTATTGATTCTAATAATAGAATGCCTTTATACATCTCTTCTGATGTCTTTGTTTCATGATAGATACATACTAATAAATCATATCTTAGAAACTTAAATGTTTGTAAGAAAGGGCCACTAGAAATATCGTTATATACAGTATCCATTTCTACTACATTGGCATAAGGATTATTCTCCATATATTCTTTATAGTCTTGATAGGT
>JALFIR010000019.1:0-15845 GCA_022776215.1 Solobacterium sp.
ATATGGGGATGGAATGGAAAGTTTTCCAAAGCTTGATACGAGAAGCCGTGTGCGGGAAAATCGCACGCACGGTTTTGAGAGGAATGAGTAACCTTCCCTTGATAAAGAAGGAGAAATGAGTGAAAATTTACTTATGAAAAATTATGTATTAAAAGGTTGTATCGCCTATAGCGAAGATAAAGATAAGTTAAATACCTTGGATGGTTATTTAGTTTGTGAAGATGGATGTTGTAAGGGAGTATTTGAAAAGCTATCTTCTAAATTTGATACTTATGAATTGTTGGATTATTCAAATAAGTTAATTATTCCAGGAATGATTGATTTACATATTCATGCACCTCAATATGCTTATAGAGGTTTGGGTATGGACTATGAATTGTTAGATTGGTTAAAGTATGAGGCTTTTGTGGAAGAAGCTAAGTTTGCTGATTTAGATTATAGTAAGAAGGCATATGAAATATTTGTCGATAATATTTTAAAGAGTGCTACCACTAGACTTTCAATATTTGCGTCAAGGCATGTAGAGGCTACTACTTTACTTATGGAAATGCTAGAAGAAAGTGGTCTTGTTTCTTATGTAGGTAAGGTTAATATGGATAGGGATGCACCTGTACCTTTGGTAGAGACCAATTCATATGAAGATACTGTTAGATGGTTGAATGATGTAAATAATAGATTTAAGAATACTTATCCTATTATTACACCTCGTTTTATTCCGAGTTGCACTGATGATTTAATGTATAAGTTAGGCGAATTGGTAAGGGATTATAAGCTTCCTTTACAATCACATATTTCAGAGAATTTAGGTGAGATTGAGCTTGTTAAGAAATTGTGTCCTAATAGTCGTTTTTATGGTGATGCTTATGATGAGTATAAGTTGTTTGGTGAAAATGTTGATGGAACTTATCCGGTAATCATGGCTCATTGTATCTATTCTTGTGATGAGGAATTAAAGATGATGAAAGATAGGGGAATCTTTGCGGTTCATTGTCCTTCTAGTAATATGAATGTTTCTAGTGGTATTGCACCTATGAGAAAATACTTAGATTTAGATTTAAATCTGGGTTTAGGTAGTGATGTAGCGGGTGGCACAAGTGAGTCAATGTTTCAAACTTTGACTAAGGCAATTGAAGTTTCTAAGTTATATTGGAGATTAATTGATCAAAATGCAAAGGCTTTATCTTTCAAGGAAGCATTCTATTTGGCTACTATGGCTGGTGGTAAGTTCTTTGGTGATGTTGGTGCTTTTAAAGAAGGATATGAATTTGATGCGTTGGTGTTAGATGATTCTATCTTGAGGACAACTTTGGATTTATCAATAGAGGAAAGACTTGAAAGAGCTGTCTATTTATCACTTGATTTACAAGGCGGTATTGTACATAAGTTTGTGAAAGGTAAGATGTTATTTTGATGGAATATAGAATTGTATTTGTTGTCTTCTTTTGTTTGTTGATGTTTTATTTAGCTTATAAGAATAGTGGTAGTGATGCGAAGAATATGATTAATTTTAAGCGTTATTCATGTGATGTTCAAAAGGCTATTAGAAAAGATGATGATTTAAAAAAGATTGCGCCTGATGATAAAGGTGTTTTAACTTTAATGATTTCAAATTTGATTATTAATTTGATTTTGTTTGGTTTCTTTGGGGTTATCTTCAAGAAACAATTGGCTTTTACAGGTTATATGGATGCCTTTATCTTCTTTTTAATCGCAGGAGAGCTTGTTAATTTATTTGATTTGTTGGTTATTCGTATGTTGTGGTGGCCAAATACGAAAAGAATAAGATTTTCAATCCTTCCTAAAAAAGAGTATTATCAAGACTATAGGGAGCATATTAATGGCTTTTTGATGAATATTCCTGTATATTTAGTTGTAGCCTTATTAGTGGCTTTGTTTGTGAGGCAGTTATGAATAAACATATAGAAAAAGCGATGGAGCTAAGAGATAATCCTGATGTTCATTATAATTGTGCACAATCAATATTGTGTGCATATGCAGATGAACTTGGAATAGATCAGGATACAACTTTTAATTTGGGATTTAACTTTGGTTCTGGCATGAAAAATGGAGGCACTTGTGGTGTTGTGACAGGTGGCCTTATGGTTTTGGGACTAAAGGGTGTTAATAATGTTTTGTTATTAAATGAATTTCGAAAGCGTATTATGGATAATCATGATGGTCTTATTAATTGTGTTGATTTATTAAGGGTTAATAAGGAAAAAGGTGGTGTTAAGAAGCTTCATTGTGATGGCATGATTAAGGAAGCTATTGAGATTATTGATGATATCGTATCTAGAGAGACACTATAATGGTGTCTTTTAGTTTGTCTTGATTAATGCAGCTGATTTGATAGCTACTTCCCTATTTGAATCTTGGTTTTTAAAGATGGTTAATGAAACTCTAATATCACTATCTTCTTTTCCTGTTGCGGTATATTCAAATGTTGTCAAACCTTCTTTATTTATTGTTTCAGATAAATAATCATGATTTCCTTTTCTACTAGAAATCTTAGCCGTTAAAATAGCATCACATTTTTCTATCTCTAAAATTAATTGGTACTTTTGCCCTTTTTCAAGACTGATTTTTTTATCGCTTCCCTCGCTTCCGAATTTAAGAACAACATCTTTAGAAGTTGATGATTTCATAATAACTTTATCGGAAGATACTGTAATTTTATCTGGATTGTTGGTAAAGTCCCAATCGGGTAAAGTTATGCCACTTAAGATGTTGTTTTCGATGGCAGTATCATTGTTTGTACCATCAAAGTGAATGATAATTTTTTTAGTTTTATAATCATAAGAAATCCAAGCTTGTGTTCCTGGTTCTCCTTCTATAACACCTAATGAAGATAAACTATCTCTAATTTGTTGAGTTTGCCATCCACTTTTCTTTTGAGATAAGTGAATTTTATTTCCGGTTATATTTTTATCGCTTGTGATAGCTTCACTCATTGTTTCGGCATATTGAGATCTGATATTAGCTGCATCACTTGCTTCTCTTGCTTGTTCTAGTTGCACATTAAAAATAGGAATGATTATTCCTACTAGTAATGCAATAATCACAACTACGATAAGTAGTTCCGCTAGGGTGAATCCTGAATTTTTGCGCATCTAAATATTATACATGATTCAATGTTTTTTATATTAACACTTCGATTTTTTAAATGTGGTACAATTAATGTGTATCAGGATTTGCTTATATGATCCCAAATGAAAACCCAGCACTGCGATGCTGGGTTTTACTCTTCCTTGGGGATATTTGCTAGACTACTTCGTAATCAGAGAAATCAAGACTTTTAGTAGACTACTAATAATCTCGATTAGAGCCATAGCTAATAATAACTTTGTCTATTTGTCCATACTTTCGCATCTTTGCTTATATAAACCCAAGGAAGTTAAAGAGTACGTCATATGCCGTCCTCCTATATCTTTATTGATATAAAAATTAAAAATTCCTACATTTAATTTTATTTTTATAGATATTGGTGTATAAAGTAAGTGTCTTAATTTGAAAGGAGTTTTTCATGAAAAGACTTGTTATATATTATTCAAATAGTGGCAATACCAAAAGAGTTGCCGAATATATTGCTTATAAGATAAATTCTGATATAGTTGAGATAAAACCTTTAAAAGATTTTCCTCAAGAGAGAAGTCAATTGATGAGAAAGGGGTGTTTCCAAGTGTTCTTTAATGTTAAACCAAGTGTTGTGGGTGTTCCTGATAATATTTACGAATATGATGAAATAATTTTAGGTTCTCCTATTTGGGCAGGCAGTGTAGCTTCAATAGTTAATTCCTTTCTTTATCGATATGATGTAAAGGATAAGATAGTTGGTTTATTTGTGACTAGTGGTAGTGGTCGTGGTGAAAGGTGTATTAAAAAATTATCTAAGAGATTAAAGAATCTAAAATATCATGTATCACTTATCGGTGGTGCTAAACATTCTAAAGAATTAGAAGATTTTGTTAATAAACTTATCTAATATAGAACATAATTTTGGTTATATATTCACTTTCATCACCAGTTGAAAGATAATCATTTATCGCAAATTCATAAGAATCGGAAATGATTTCAAGTTTATTTTCTCTACAATAGTCGATGATTCGTTTGTATGAGTTTCCAATAGATTGATAATCGCCTTTATGATAGGTTGTAACACATTTACCTGCTGGTAATTCTTTTACACCTTTTATAGAGGTTTTTTCTATTGGCAGAAAACAATATGTAGCTTCAATGCATCTATCTTCAAGAGCATGTTTCAAGGGAACTGAAGCACCACTTTGAAAGAAAACCGGAAGATGTTCCTTATATGAGCGGACAAAAAGATTCTTAGTGGCAATACTGATGTTTTCCATAGTATAAGGCTTATCTACTTCTTGAAGCAAGATGTATTGATGATTGACGTTTTCAATAAAAACATCACAATAGTTATCTAGGATATTAACCGATTGTTCAAGTTGTTGGCAACGATGTTCAACTCGTGTTTTTATTAATTCTAATTCATGAATCTGATTTTGAATGATTGTTAGTTGTTTCCTTAAAGCTATAACAGAGGAATCTAATGTATAGTTTTTCATGTGTTCCTTTATTTCTTCAAGCGAAAAACCAATCTTTTTCATGATACAAATAGTATCTAGATAATCTAGTTGATTAGCATTGTAGTAACGATAACCATTTTCTGGATTGATATAGGCAGGTGTAAATAGGCCTATCTTGTCATAGAAAATAAGTGTTTGTCTAGAAATATTTTGTAGCTTAGATAGTTCACCAATAGAAAAATAATTGTTCATAAAAAGCCCCCTTGACTGTATAGTTACTATATAGTTTATTATAACATCGTATATCGGAGGTACTTATGAAAGAAAAAGTATTGAACTTTGGCAATAGATGTTTAGAAGAAATTACGGTAAAGAAGATATTGATTATTATGTTAGGAGCTGGTATTTGTAGCTTTGGGATTCATAATATTCATCAAAGAACTAATATTACTGAAGGTGGTGTTATTGGATTAATGTTACTGATAGAACATTGGTTGCATATATCGCCAACTTATATCACACCGATTCTAGATTTGGCTTGTTACTTAACAGCTTTTAAGTATTTGGGTGGAAGTTTTATTGTGATTTCTATTATTTCAACATTCTTTGTATCTAGTTTCTATAAGCTTTGGGAACTATTTCCATTTATGTTACCAGACTTATCATCTAAGCCATTATTAGCTGCGATATTAGGTGGTATCTTTGTTGGTGTAGGTGTTGGTTTAATTGTAAGACAGGGTGGTTCAAGTGGAGGAGATGATGCCTTGGCATTATCAATCTCAGAGGCCTTTAAATGGAAGTTATCGCGTGCTTATTTGTTTACTGATGTAACTGTATTGATCTTATCTTTAAGTTATATTCCCATATCACGTATAGTTTATTCATTGATTACGGTTACTATATCGTCTAACTTGATTGACTGGATTAAAGAATATTAATTCAGTCTTTTATTTTTATCGGCAAGATTACAGATTTATGAGAGTTTCAATTTCATATGTTTGCCGATAAAATGATATACTATAAAAAACGATAGGAGCTTATATGGAATACCTTACAGTCAAAGAAATTGCGAATAAATGGAATATATCAGATCGTAGTGTTAGAAATTATTGTGCTATTGGGCGGATTCCTGGCGCTTATTTAAAGGGTAAAGTTTGGCTTATTCCTGAAGATGCAAAAAAACCGGTCCGAAATAAAAAGGAAGAGACTTTATTAGAAATTTTACAAGATGAAAAAGATAACAAATATTCTGGTGGAATTTATCATAAAACTCAAATAGATTTAACATACAATTCTAATCATATTGAAGGTAGTCGTTTGAGTCATGATCAAACACGTTATATTTTTGAAACAAACACCATTAACATGGAGGGTGAAATTGTAAATGTTGATGATGTAGTTGAAACAACTAATCATTTTCGTTGTATAGATATGATTATCGATAATGCTAGAGCACCTTTGTCAGAAAAACTAATAAAAGAATTGCATTTTATTTTAAAGAACGGAACAAGTGATTCTAGAAAAAGTTGGTTTGCGATAGGTGAATATAAAAAGAAACCAAATGTAGTTGGTGGTATGGAAACGGTTTTACCGGAAGAAGTTGGCGAAAAGATAAAGAATATATTAAAGGAATATAATGGAATTAAGAAAAAGACATTTGATGATATTCTTGATTTCCATGTAAAGTTTGAGAGAATTCACCCATTTCAAGATGGCAATGGTAGAGTTGGCAGATTAATTATGTTCAAGGAGTGCCTGAAGTATAATATTGTCCCATTTATTATTGATGATAGTTTAAAAATGTTTTATTATCGTGGATTAAAAGAATGGGATAATGAAAAAGGTTATTTAAGAGATACTTGTCTAACTGGACAAGATAGATACAAAGTGTATCTAGATTACTTTAGAATTAAGTATTAATTGTTTATATATCGTGTAAGAAAAAAGAGATGTTATTATGGCAAAATTAGAAAGAGAAATGAATTGTAACTTTGATGAATTAATTGTGCACATTGAAAAAGGAATCTTAGATGGCAGTATTTCCGCAACATTAGAAGATAGTAGTGATTTCATCATTGATAATGCAAGATGTAGCGTAAGAGTATTTGAAAGATATAGTGCTTTTGGTGGCAATCGTTTGAGTTTAAATGTCACACTATTTCAAGTAGGTGATGGACCGATTAAAATATCAGCTATTTCATCGGGTGGTAGTCAAGCAGTATTCTTAAAGGTTAATACTTTTGGTGAGACTGCTTTCTTGGAATGTTTAGAAAATATTTTAGATAGAATGTAAGGAGAATTATTTTATGTTAGAAGTTGGAATTAAAGCACCGGATTTTGAATTACCTGATCAAAATGGTGATATGCACAAATTGAGTGATTATTTAGGAAAGAAGGTAATTTTGTATTTTTATCCAAAAGATAATACGCCAGGTTGTACTAAACAAGCTTGTGGTTTTTCTGAATTATTTCCACAGTTTAATGAAAAGGGTGCGGTAATACTTGGTGTTAGCAAGGATTCTATACCTTCTCATAAGAAATTTGAAGAGAAATATGGACTAACATTTACGTTATTATCAGATACTGAACGTAAGGTTATTGAACTTTACGACGTTTGGAAAGAGAAGAAAAATTACGGTAAAGTTTCAATGGGTGTAGTTAGAACTACTTATTTAATTGATGAAAATGGCTTTATTATAAAGGCTAATGATAAGGTGAAGGCTAGTGATGATCCTGAGAATATGTTGAAGGAAATTGTTTAATGAAAATTATATTATCTCCCGCTAAGAAGATGAAAAAGGATGATGATCTTGGATTTTATGATTTACCTATTTTTCTAGATAAGACAAAAGAGATTCTTAAATGTTTAAAGAGTTTAAGTAAGGATGAATTAAAAGAAATCTGGAAGTGTAATGATAAGATTGCGGATGAAAATATAGGTAGATTGGAAAAGATGAATCTTGAAGGTGACTTAACGCCGGCAATCTTAGCTTATGATGGCATAGCTTATAAATATATGGCTCCTTCGGTGTTTGAAGATAGTCAATTTTCTTATATTCAAGAACATCTAAGAATGTTGTCAGCCTTCTATGGTGTCTTGAAGCCTATGGATGGTGTAAGACCATATCGATTAGAAATGCAGGCAAAACTAAGGATTGGTGATTATAAAGATTTATATGCCTATTGGGGTGATAATTTATATAAATCTATAGTCGATGAAAGTCATGTGATTATTAATTTAGCATCTAAAGAGTATTCTAAATGCATTGAGAAGTATTTAAATGAAAGCGATAGATATATCACAATAACTTTTTGTGAGTTACTTAATGGTAAACTTGTGACCAAAGGAACTTATGCTAAGATGGCTCGTGGTGAAATGGTAAGATATATGGCTGAAAATAATATTTCTGATGTTGAGGATATAAAAACATTTGATAGATTAGATTATGTATATAGAGATGAATTATCTTCTGATGATGAGTATGTTTTTGAAAGGATATCTAAATGAGAAAAGTTTTGTTTGTGTGTCATGGAAATATTTGTAGAAGTCCTATTGCAGAGTATGTGTTTAAGTATAAGACAAAGGGCATGGATTGTTATTGTGAATCACGCGCTTTAAGCAACGAGGAGATAGGCAATGATATCTATCCTGGTTCTAAAAGGGTATTGGATAAGCATCATATACCATATGATAGGCATTATGCTAAGATGATGACTCTTGATGATTATAATGACTATGATGAAATATTTATCATGGATAGTTCAAATGAAAGGTTAATAAATAGAATGTTTGATGATGTTGAACATAAGAT
Organism: Solobacterium sp.; assembly: GCA_022776215.1. Classification (GTDB taxonomy): domain Bacteria; phylum Bacillota_I; class Bacilli_A; order Erysipelotrichales; family Erysipelotrichaceae; genus Colivicinus. The sequence goes on from JALFIR010000019.1 coordinate 8,351, forward strand.
TTCTAAATTAGCACCATTTGATATTGAAGATCCTTGGTATACAGGGAACTTTGATAAAGTTTTTGATGAAATTAGTAATGCGATAGATTGTATAATTAAAACATGGTAGAAATATTTGATTTAACAAGAAAAAAAGAGCTAGAAGTTTATTTTAAGGATATTGAAGAATATTATAAAAAGACTCTAGAGGTATTAGGAATTAGCGATGATTTGGACTTGTCTTTAATCATTGTAGGCAAGAAGAAAATAAGAACAATTAATAGAGATTATCGTAATATTGATAGGGAAACCGATGTTATTAGTTTTGCGAATATCGATTCAGATGATTATGATTACTTATGTGAAGATGTGAATCTTGGTGATATTTTTATTAATACTGATAGAGTTTTCTCACAAGCTAAGAAATATGGCCATTCTATAAAAAGAGAATTTGTCTTCTTGTTTGTTCATGGCATGCTTCATTTATTAGGCTATGATCATATGGTTAAAGAAGATGAAGAAGTAATGTTTGGTTTACAAGATAAGATTGTTGGTGATCTTAAATGAAAAAGTTTGCCTATGCTTTCACAGGTTTAAAAGAAGCAGTAAAAGAAAAGTCGGTTTTAACTCAAGTAATTTTGGGAACTCTGGCTGTTATTGGTGGTCTAATTATTAAATTAGATTACTATGAATGGTTAGCTTTTCTTATTTGTATCGGATTAGTTATCAGTTTAGAGATTGTTAATAGCTGTATTGAACGAATCTGTGATATGTATAAAACAGAATATGATGAAAGAATTAGAGCTATCAAAGATTATGCAAGTGCTGCTGTGCTTGTGGCGTGTATCTTTGCGCTTATAGTTTATTTATTTGTATTGATAAGGAGAATTGTATAAATGAAGGAATTATTACTTGAAAAGGCTTTTGAAGCTATGGAGAATGCATATGCACCATATTCTAACTATAAAGTTGGTGCTTGTGTATTGACTAAGGATGGTACTTATATCAAGGGTTGCAATATTGAAAATGCTTCTTATGGGGCAACTAATTGTGCTGAGAGAACTGCAATTTTTGCGACTTATGCCAATGGCTATAGAAAAGAAGATGTCGTGGCTTTAGCTATTGTATCTAATGGTGATCGATTAGCTGCTCCATGTGGTATTTGTAGACAAGTCTTGAGTGAATTGATAGACTTAGATACACCAATTTATTTAAGTAATAGGTTGGATGAAAAGACAGTTACCATTAAAGAACTGTTACCTATGAATTTTGAGATGAAGGATGTAATCAGATAGATGAAATCAGGTTTTATTGCGTTAATTGGAAAGCCTAATGCAGGTAAGTCTACTTTAATTAATACTATTTTAGATCGCAAGGTAGCTATCGCAACTTATAAGGCACAAACTACTAGAAATTCTATTCAAGGAATTTTGAATAAGGATGATATACAGATTGTTTTTGTGGATACTCCTGGTATCCATGAAGCTAAGAATTACTTGGGCACTTATATGAATAAAGAAGCTTATGCTCAAGCTGATGGTGCAGATATTATCTTTTATTTAGTTGATTCTTCTAAGGGCTTAAATAATGAAGATAAGGCAGTTTTAGATAAACTGTTTAGTTTTGATATTCCTGTCTTCTGCGTTTTTAATAAGATTGATGAAGTTAATAAGGAAAAGCTAATGGAAAGATGTAACTATGCAAGTAGTCATTATGATTTTAAAGAAATCATTCCTATCAGTGCTCAAAATAAAACAAATATTGATGAATTATTAAAAACTGCTGAAAAGTATTTAAACGAAGGACCTTTGTATTATCCAACTGATCAAACTGAGGTCACTTCTTTAGAATTTAAGATTTCAGAGATTATTAGAGAAAAGATTATCCTTTTTACTTCTCAAGAAATTCCTCATTTTACAGCTGTAAAGATTGATGAATTCAAGAATTTAGATAATAAGGCTATGATTACAGCTTCAATTATTGTTAATAAGGAGTCTCATAAGGGCATTATTATTGGCAAACAAGGTTCTATGCTTAAGAAGATTAATATGTCTTCTAGTAAGGATATCAAGGAATTACTTGGCAAGAAGGTTTATCTTAACTTGTTTGTGAAGGTTGAGGAAGACTGGTTGAATAAGTCTAAGAAGTTGTTTGACTTAGGTTATTTTAATGAATGATAAGGTAGAGGGTCTTGTATTAAAAATAAGTGATTATAAGGAAAATGATCTTTTGATTGACTGTCTAACTAAAGATCATCTTTTCTTTTCTTTTGTAGCTAGGGGTTCAAAAAAAACTAGTAGTCATCATCATTTTTATAATTTTTGTTTATATGAATTTTTAATTGATTATAAAGATAATAAGACGATGTATACAGTTTATGATAGAAAACTATTGGAGAATTATTATGATGATAATATGAAGCTGATGGCTTTTAAGGATATCTTAGCTGAAGTATCTATTAAGTCTAAAGAACTTAGAGACTATGATATGTTTGATAACTTATTGTTTGTGTTTAGGAATATAAATAATAAGAATTGTTATTTGTTGGGATCGCTTTATTTATCATATATTTTAAAGATATCAGGTATTAGTCCAGAAGTAGATAAGTGTGTAATATGTTCAAATAAGAAAGTTGTTTCTATTTCAAAGCGACTTGGCGGTTTTGTATGTTTGAATCATGTTCAAGGCGAAGATTTAATGGAAGTGGATATCTTGAAGAAGTTTCGTTTGATTAATAAAGCTTCTTTTGAAAATTATGATGTTATTAAGGATATTGAATTTAGTTTTGATGATTTTAAATTGTTGGTTGAATTTTACGAATTGAACAGTGAAATCAACTTAAAATCTTTTAAAATATATAGGGAATTGTTTGGATAAAATGGCAAAGAAAAAGAAAAGAAAACTTAGAATTGGTAGATTAATATTTTTGATAGTTTTATTATCTTTAATATTGAGCGGTTTGATTTATGCTTTGTATAAAATCGAGAATAGAAATGAAGTATTTGATAAAGAAGTTACTATCAATGAAATGGATTATAGCGATATGAAGGAACTAGATTTGGATTTATATTCTAAGTCTTATATGCTTGTTCGTTTAAATGATTTTAAGGTTCTTTATGGCAAAAATATCTTTGATAAGTTTTATCCAGCTTCGTTAACTAAAGTGGTTACACTTGATACAGTTGTTAAGAATGTTGATAATTTGAATGATTATTCCTATATATCAAATAATGACTATGCAAGGCTTATTGAAGCTAATGCTTCTTTGGCTGGTATTAAAGTTAATTATGATTATACTTTGAAGGATTTGTTGTATGCTTTGGTGTTACCTAGTGGTGGTGATGCTGGCTTAGCTTTAGAAAATTATTTTAGTAGCCAAGGGAAAGATCTCATCAGTTTGATGAATAGTAATCTAAGTAGTTTGGGTATTAAAGACTCTCATTTTACCAATACTACTGGTTTACATGATGAAAGTCTATATACAACTTTAGATGATTACGCGCGTGTTGTGATTGATACTTTGAATAATGCTGATGCAAAGGAAATCTTGAAGTCATATCGTTATACTTTGGATGATGGCATTACGGTTAGAAGTACTTTAAGAAGTTTTGAGAATTATTTTGATGAGATCACGATATATGGTGGTAAAACTGGTTTTACAGGTGAGGCAGGAGAGAATCTAATGGTTCTATATTCTACTGGTGGCAGATCTTATTTGTTGATTTTAGCTAGCGCACCTGGTAATCCTTATGTAGCTAATGAAAACTATCATTTTATTGATGCGGTTTCTGTATTAGAATATTTATATAAGTAATTGTTGATTGAAATTAAGAAGTGGTGGGAAGAAATATGAGAATTGTAACTGTTGGGACTAGTAAGATTTGTTCATTATTAATTGAAGCTTTTAAAATGGCTAATGTTGAAGTTTTTGCCTGTGTTGGTAGAGATGCTGTGAAAACCGAAGAGTTCGCAAGAGCTAATAATGTTAGTTATAATGCCAATGATTATGATGCGGTTTTAACTTCAGATATCTTTGATACTGTTTATTTAGCTCTTCCTAATCATCTACATTATTCATATGCGAAGAAAGCCTTACTAGCAGGGAAAAATGTTATTTGTGAGAAACCTATGTGTTCTAACTTGGAAGAAGCGAAGGATTTGGTTTTATTAGCTAATTCTCAAAAGTGCTTCTTATTTGATGCGACTACTACTCTTCATAATTTAGCTTTTAAACAATTGAAGGATGATATTAAAAAAATTGGTCGTATTAGAACCGTTAATGTGGATTTTTATAAGTATTCTTCTAAATATGATCGATTTAAAAATGGTGAAGTTACTAGTGCTTTTAATCCTGAGATGTCAGGTGGTGCTTTAATGGATTTGGGTGTATATAATCTTTCGTTTATTATAGGCTTATTTGGATTGCCTAAGGCTGTTAAGTATTTCCCTAATATTGAAAGAGGTATCGATACTTCTGGTGTTGCGATTTTGAAGTATGATGATTTTATTGTAAATTCTGTTAACGGGAAAGATGCTAATGGTGGCAGCGGTTTTTCTATCAGGGGTGAAGAAGGTTATATTGAATGCAACATGGCGCCAAGCAATTTTAACGAATATCGTATTTGCTTAAATGATGGAACTGCAAAAGAGAGAACTTATGTGACTAAGAATCAATATCTTGATGAAATTAATGATTTTAAGTTAATGTATGATTATAAAAATTATCGTAAGGCTAATGATTATTTGATGTTAACTTTACATAATATGAAGATACTTGATGAACTTAGAAAGTCGGCTGGTATAAAGATTATTGGTGAAAAGTAATTAAAGAAAAAGCACTTCGTTTAACCGTTTGTGTATGGTTAGCGAAGTGCTTTTAAGTTATAGAGTTTTTTAGAAATTAAGTCAGCAATCTCGGTGAATAATTCTTCATCAGCACTACCAAAGCGATAATATTGATTAGAATCCAAGTCAAGAACTCCAAAGATTTTATCTTCATACATAAGCGGGATAACAAGTTCACTACATGATTCACTATCGCAAGCAATATGTCCTTCAAATTTATGGACATCAGGTACGTTTAGTAACATTCTTTTTTCGAATGATACGCCACATACACCTTTGCCAACTTTAATTTTAGAACATGCTACTTTACCTTGAAATGGACCGAGAATTAGCTCGTTATTATTATAGAAATAATAACCTGCCCAGCTAATAAAAGGAATTTCGTGATAAATTAGTGCGCTGATGTTTGACAGAGCACTTAAAACATGTTCACTTTCTAATATTTCTTTTGTTTGTTCAATAATAATGTCGTTCACGACTACTATTGTATACTATTTTTTAACTGCTTTAAATTCGTTATTCTTATCAAGTTTACCGATGATCGCAACCACTACGATTAAGGCAACAATTAGTGTAGCTAGGTTGTAGTATAGGTTGTAGTTTAAAGAGAATAACCAAGATGCAAGTGAACCTGCATATGTTGTTTCTGGGAACCAGTAGTATACACCAGATAATACGTGTGATAAATATTTAAGAATCATAGCACCAGTAACGCCAGTGTAGATATTATTAATCTTACCAATTTTAGGGAATGCTGATGCTAGACCTAATAGTGTTACTGGAAGGATGTAGTCAAATAAATATTGTGGTACTGATACAAACCAAGAACCGCTGATTCCAAGCACTAGGTTGATTAACCAACATAATAGACCTGTGAAAATACCAGTCTTATAACCGAATTGGTAAGATGCAATTAATACTGGAATTACACCAAGATCAATGTTACCGCCATTTGGCATTTGTAAGAATGGAATTAGGCCAGAGACATATTGTAGGACTACAGCTAGGGCAATGTATAGACCTACAAAGACGATTTTTCTAGTTTTTTTGTTCATAAAATAAAATACCTCCGAATGAATCGCAGGCGTAAGGTACTCAAAATATTTTTGAAACTCCCTACGCTAGCATTAACTAGTTCAGGTGATAAGGGTATTTCTCAGCAATTACTTGCACCCCTGTTCACAAATGATATTATAACCCATTATAATTATGTTGATGAAAAAATGTTATATAGTGTCTGGCTTTAATCCAATTATTAAAGATAAATATGATGGTTTTTTAGTTGGTGTTGATAAGGGTTGTCTTTATTTAGCTTTAAAAAATATTGAAATGGATGTTGGAATAGGTGATTTTGATTCAGTTGCTGATGATGAATTAGAAATAATAAAAAAACATTGTGGAAAGTTAGTTAAGTTAAATCCAATTAAAGATAATACAGATATGGAACATGCTCTAAAGTATGTTGAAGAGCTTGGTTATAAAGAAATAGAAGTATATGGTTGCTTAGGTGGCAGACAAGATCATAACTTACTAAATATCAAATTATTGTATTTAAGTAGTTTAAATATTACTTTATTTGATGAAAATAATAAAATGTTTTGTTTAGATGAGGGTGTACATGTTCTTTATAAAGATGAATATAAGTATTTGTCATTATTTGTTTTTGAAAAAGCTAATGTAAAAGTAGAAGCCTGTTATTATAATTTGGATAATGTTGATTTAGATATCAACGATAATTACACAACCAGCAATGAAATTTTAGATAAATTTTGTACATTGACTATTAATAAGGGAAGGGTGCTAATTATTCAAAGTAAGGATTAGGTGTATAATGAATGCTATGAGTTTTAAGGATATAAAAGTAGGAGATAGTGTCTTTGTCCAATCTTATAAACATGATGGAAGTTTGCATCGTACATGGTCAAAGGCTTATGTGATAGATGTTTTTGATAACTGTGTTGTAGCGGTTACGGATCATACCTGGGTTGTAGAAGCGGATAAGCGTAAATGGCTAACCAAAGAACCAGCGATTTGTTTTTATTATAATGATGTTTGGTTCAATATAATTTCGATGGTTAGAAAGACAGGTATTTATTATTATTGTAATTTGGCTTCTCCTAGTTTATATGATGGTGAAGCGGTTAAGAATATTGATTATGATTTGGATGTTAAGGTTTTTCCTGATGGATCTTATATGATTCTTGATGAGAATGAATATCATTACCATGCTAATAAAATGAGATATTCCGATGATATTAAGAAAATTATCGATAATCAAATGAATAAATTATTGGATATGATTAAGAAGCAAAAAGGTCCATTTAATTTTTCTTGTATTAATGACTATATAATGAAATATTTCGAGTTAATTTTTGATGAAGAACAAAGGGAGAAACAGTGATTTCTCTTTTATATTAAGTATTTGTAGAAGGAAAGGGAAAATTTCTGCTTTAAGTAAAAAAACAAAAAACAATTTTTCTATTGCATATACCCCCTATCTTTGGTACTATAAGTAGGCACTTCTTGAAGACCTAAAGATGTCTAGACAAACATCTAATAAATCTTCAAAAAGTTATTGACATTAATACTTAGATTTGTTAGTATTAATAGGCACCGTTTGAGATAAACAAAAAGGTGCAACTTGATCTTTGAAAACTGAATAAGAATTAAT
>JALFIR010000036.1:0-21660 GCA_022776215.1 Solobacterium sp.
CATGTAATTCTTTAGCTATGGTTACCGATGATTTAAGATTGCTTTTCCAATCTTGGTAAGCTTTAAGCTTTTGTTCATAAGTTAATTTCATATAAAAAGTGAACCTCCTAAGTTTGTCCAACTTTAGGGGTTCACTACAAACCTTATCAGTTTTTAAATCAGATGCTTTATACTTATAATCTTGCTTATCTTCTACATATTCTTCATTAAGACCGCTCTTTACAACAGTATCTTTTTCACCACTACAAGCACTTAAAACAACTATCATCATTAACACAAGTAACTTTTTCATAATACTACTCCACGTTTTTTAGTGCCTCATCCATTGGCACTTTATTGATTCTTCTATATTCAAAAATAAATACAAACATATAAACTACTATATTCATAAACACCATCTTCACTCCAATTCCCTTATCTATAACAAAAGGAATCCAACCAGACATTTGCGTATATAACATCTCATAAAACATTACAAGCAGCGGTTTATAACATATTGGTATCGAGATTAAAGAGGCAAAGATAACTACTATAGTAGTCGAAATAATATACAATCTTGCGATTTCTTTATTGGTATAACCAAGTATCTTAGACATCGAAATTGATAGGGTATTTCTTTCAATTATCAACTTGGATAATAAATATAAAACTATCACAAACACGATAATCGCAAAATAACAGAACATATTCATCATCGAACCCATTGAAGATAATAAATGAGTTGAAACAGAAGCCATGGTACTAGCCGTAATAACTTGCCCTATATAGTTTTCATCTATATCTGTGATTGGAGAACTTGAAAAATATCCTACAAAAGTATCATCGCCAAGTACAAAAATTTCATTTAAAGTATTTCTATCTAGATACAACTCTAATGATGCATTATTATCAGTAATACCTGTAATCTTAAAAGTATAAGCATCTTCCTTATAAGCTTCATGCAAGGTAATATAATCACCAATATTGTAACCATACTTGTTGTGTAATCCTAAAGATATATAACAATCATTACTCTTCAAGTTATATTTAAAATAAGAACTATTTTTATTAATGCCATATAAGGCTACATCATCTTCTTTATAATCTTTGCTTGTATATTTAAGTTCATAATAAGAAAACTTCTCAGCATCCTCATTATCCGTTTCTACATTATTCGCAAAATTCAACAAATTAATACTAGCCTCCAACTTATGACTAGAATTACTTAATGATATAGGCATATCCAATATTGTTTGATAAGGTGCAATAATACCTTCACTGGCAATACCCACATAATCACTTAATACTTGAGGTAATGCTAAGCCAAAGAATAATAATAAATTGGCAAAAATAATTCCTACAATTAAAGTAAAATAAGCTTTCTTATTTTGTAAGATAATACGCATTCTAAAACGACTAAAGAAAGGGATATGATGATTAAGCTTTATAGCTCTTTTTTGTCTATGCTTACTTAAATCTTTTCTTAAAAATTTTAGAGGACTTAGTTTCAATGTCTTCTTAAGAATTAAATAATTAATAAGAAACATAATAAACATTGGAACTAAGGATACATAAATAAAGGTCTCTACTTGAAAATAAGTATGAAATGAAGCTAAGGAATAGTTGGTATAATAAACCGTCTTCATGGCATTTAATATAAGTGTATAACCAAGAATATTACCAACAATTACAGCTAAGATAGTAATAACACTTGGCATAAACATAAAATGCATTATTAGTTCATTTTCACTATAACCACTAGCCATCAAAGTACCTATAACTATTGCATCCTTTTGTATCATATTAATGATAATGATCGAAAATATATAAGCTGTCATAATCATCATAAGATATAAGAAGATATACATTGAAGCGCTATCACTCTCAGCGTCTTCTAAGACAAAAGTAATACTCTTATTATCTTCTCTAGGTACAAATTCTTCTAACTGTGAATTAGCTAATAAAATATCTTTAAACTCATCATCTAGAGTTTCATCATTAAAAACGTAGGCATAGCGATACTTACAATCTTCTTTACTAAGGCGATTAAAACCATCTTCTGTCACTAAACCGACTCCAAAAGTAATCGCATTAAGCATCATGTCACTGTTACTCTTAAATAGACAGCTATAATCAACCAAAGACACCTTGCCAACTATCCTATAAGTTATACCTTTATAAGTAAGTTCATCACCAATATCCAGATTATTATTAGCTGCATATAATCTCTCAATAGCTAATTCATTAGCATTTTCAGGAAGTCTACCTTCCAATACTTCTTGTAAATCAACTTCATTTCTTACTTTATAAAAGCGAAAAGTTGTATCATTATCGATACTTTCTTCTTTATAGAACTCCTCGTATACTTTTAAATTTGCTTCCTTTTCAAACAAATCAATCTGTGCTTTATTTAATTTCTTTTTGGTAACAAAATATCCTGACTGTTGTTTAAAAAGGACTTCATTATTGTGGATAGTATTAACAACCGAATTATTGGCGACTTGAAAACCCGATGTTAAAGCCACCATAATTACTATCAATAGAAAGATGACTAAATATTTCGCAAAATCATTTTTAAGTTGCCTCTTAAAACGATTATTTAATGGATTTTTCATATTACCACTCCAAATCCTCAGCCTTTACTTTCTTATCATTTAAATAATTTTTTAAAATTTGACCATCTCTTAATCTAACAACACGATCAGCCATATATTTGATCGCATCATTATGAGTAACCATAATTACTGTTGAGCCATATTTTTGATTTACTTTCTCAATTAGCTTTAATATTCCTTTACTAGTATTATAGTCAAGGGCGCCGGTTGGTTCATCACATAACAAGATATCAGGATTTTTTATAATAGCTCTTCCGATTGAAGTACGTTGTTGCTGACCACCAGATAATTGACTTGGTAGTTTATCTTGATGTTCTTTTAAACCTAAGGTTTCAATTAACTCATCTAGATTTAAGGGTTTCTTTGAAAGATAAGCACCAACTTCAATATTTTCTCTGACTGTTAAATCAGGAATTAAATTATACATTTGAAAGACACAACCAAGATGGTTTCTTCTAAACATAGTTAGTTTCTTACTGTTTAATGAGTTCATCTTTTCGCCATTTATTTTTACTTCGCCACTATCGGGATAATCAATGCCACCTAAAATATTTAAGAGGGTAGATTTGCCACTTCCTGATGGTCCAAGTAAAACACAAAATTCTCCTTTTTCGACATTTAGTGATAAATTCTTTAATACTTCAATACGATTTGTCTTATCACCAAAACCTTTATTTAAATCTTTTACTTCTAAAAACATAAGTCCCCCTGTTAGCTACAACTAATCAGTTAGCTTTAGCTAACTACATTATAGTTTTATCTTTTGTATTGCCAATAATTATTTTTGAAATATAATAAAATTATATTTTGAGGTATTATATGGGAAATTTGATGTTAAATGATATGCAAAAGTTCTTTGAAGTGGCTAAGGTAAGTCTTTGGCGCTTAGAAATAGATAATGATGAATGTTTTTTATATGGTAACGATTGTTTTGATGAATTAGCAGGTTGTGACTCTAATCTCTCACCAAGTGAAAAGTTTGAATTCTTTAATGAACACGTAAGTCAATTAGATAAAGAATTATTTAAACTTTATTTACAATCATTATTAAGTGATACATCTGAGATAATTTATCGTTATGATCACCCAACAATGGGGCAAATTTATATTAGGTGTTGTGGTACTAGAGACTTTGATAGAAAAGATAAAATTGTGATTGGTGGTTATCACCAAAATGTTACTGATTTAATTACTTTAGAAGATAATAATAAAATCAGTGATGATAATGTAAAACTAAAGAAACACCAAATTGAATTAGAAAACTTCTATAAACATTTATTAGATTCTGAATCATGTGGTCTTATGGCTTATACTTATCCTGAACATAAGATGATTCATTTAAATAAGAAAGCTAGGGAAATATATAACATTAGTGAAGATGAGATTGATTGTACAAATAAATTATTTGAGATAGCTAAGGATACCTATATGCCAGATCCTGAGACTATTATTAAGCTTTATAGACTTAAGAATTATGATGGCAGCATCGATTATACTGAAGTATTAAATTATGGCAAGGAAAACGAAAAAGAAGTAATCGCTAGAACTACAAGTTTTTTAAGTGATAATAAAAGGGTACTTATCACAACTTTAATTGATACTTCTGAATATAATAGTATCCAAACAAATAATGCCATTTTTGAAGCGATTGCGAGTGATTATATGAGCATCTTTAAAGTTGATTTATTAAATAATCTTGTTTCATTAGTATATAAAAAAGATAATTTCTTAAACAAAGTAAGAGAAAAAACTCTTCAAGTAAATGCTTATTATGAAATTATCAAGATTTTTAATGATAACTATATCGATAAAGAATTATGTCCTGATTTCTTAGAAATTATGAGTCCTGAATATCTAGTTATGTATCTTTCTAAACATAATACTTTTACTTATGCGTTCAAGTGTAAAACTAATGAAGATAAGATTAGAGATTATGAAATCAAGTTTATCAGATTAACTAATGAACAGGGTTATATGGCAATTATGTGTTCAAGACTTCTAAACGAGACTGTTTAAAACGTCTAAATCTACCTTATAAGTCATATTTTCTATGGATTCTGATTTAAGAAACATTGCCATATACCAAGGGTAATATGTTATTTTTTCTGTACATTGAACATTATCCTTGCAAAAAACAATAGCACTATTAGGTTTCCATTCTTTTATTTCTAATAATCTATCTAGAGTGTGATGTTTCTTATAATCATTACCTGATTTTATTTCCACAAAGTCTATTTTTGAACCATTTTGTAGTACAAAGTCAATCTCACCGATTTTCTTTGTGTCAAAATAATGAAGTGAATAATTATTTGCCACAAACATCTGTGCCATAACATTTTCTAGAATACTTCCCATATTAACAGTTAAATCATTATTTAAAATACTAAATTGGATGTTATCCATTGATAAAGCACATAAAAGACCTGTATCTCCAGCATACAGTTTAAATAAGTTTCTTTTTTCATTAAGTTTTAAAGCCCCGACTGGTTCACTTACATTAAAACACGCATTTGCAACACCAGCATCCAATAACCAATTAAACGAATCTTCATATCTTTCCATCCTGGCGCTAGCCTTTTGACTACTGATGATAAAACGTCTATTTTTATCATTTAATTGAGAAGGGATAGAATCGAAGATTGACCTAATCTTTGGCCTATCACTAGCATCTGCATATTTTGCGATATCTTGACGATATAATTCGATAATTTCATTTTGGTTAGCAATTACCCTTGTAATGTCATGAGTATCGATATACGTCTTAACTACCTTTGGCATACCACCAACTACAATATATGCGTTAAACAATTTAGTTAAAGTAGTATGCACTACATCTAATATTGGTGTTTTATCTTCATATGATTTTCTTAAACTATCAACGGTACTTTGTTGAAGGCCGTTAGCTAAAATAAATTCCTCAAAATCCATTGGATACATTGTATATAATTCTTCAAAACCAACCGGTAAAGATCTTACAATTTTATTTTTAACTCCTAATAAAGAACCGGTTTCTATATAATCAAATCTTCCATCTTCTACTAAAAATTTGATTGCAGTTCTAGCATTTGGACATTCTTGAATTTCATCAAATAATATTAGAGTATCACCAGGAATCAATTGTTTCATAGATAAAGCCGTAATGCCTTCAATAATAGTGTTTGCATCTAAGTTACCATCAAATATTTTTCTAGCATCCAAATCTGATACAAAGTTAAATTCTACAAAACATTTATACTCATTCTTTCCAAATTCACGCACAACTGTAGTCTTACCTATTTGACGTGCACCTTGAATACATAATGCTGTTTTATTTTTATTTTGTTTCCATTGTAATAATCTATCGTAAGCTTTTCTATATAACATAATGATTCTCCTTGTAACCTTATATTAACCGCTAATTTTGATTATTTCAACAGTTTTGCGACAAAATTCCAATGTTTTACATACAGTTTTGCGACAAAATTCTTAATTTTTTGGGTATCTTTTGCGACATTATTCTACTTTTTTACTGTTTCAGTACCATATCTACATACAATTGATAAGACTACAAACATCAAACCTAACATGATTGAACCAGAACAATCTAACGATAGTGTTGATGATTCTTTCATAATTCCATTAACAACCTCAGTTAATATTTAAGTGATTAATGGTATACAAACAGTTAGGATACTAATACCTTTTAAATTTACATTTTCCTTTTCCATCACCAGATTTTGTTCTCAATGTCCACTTTTTATAAGAGTTTTTAATAGTATGCTCATAATAAAAAGACCAATTCAAACGAATCAGTCTCTATAAATATTTAAGAATATCTTTAGGTTCATCAACCAAGATATTGTCATGATCAATTAGTTCATCCTTACTTCTAAAACCCCAAGTAACTGATAAACAACTTAGATGTGCATTATGGGCTGTTTCTACATCAGTTAAAGAATCACCAACATAAACAACATCATCCTTTTCAAGATTCATCTTATCAATAATATAGTTAACACCATCAGGATCTGGCTTAACCTTCATACTATCAACATGACCTAAGACGTATTCTTGATTAATGTTTGGAAAATGTAATTCAATAAGTCTTTTAGTATAATTATCATTCTTATTTGAATTAACTCCTACCTTAATATTATTTTTAATCAATGTATCTATTAACTCTTTAATATTAGGATAAGGGGTAGAAGTTTTATCATAAACTTGTTCATACTTAACCAAGAATGTCTTGTATGCAACTTCTATTAAATCAGGATATTCCACAAAACATTGTTCAATTAAATTATGAATACCGTGTCCTACTCTTTTCATCGTTAAATCTATATCATCATGTTTATCAATATTCAATTCTTGATAAGTTAGATTAACCGCATCATTAAGATCACTAATAGTATTGATTAAAGTACCATCTAAATCAAAAATAATTCCTTTTTTCATTATTTCTTGCCTACAATATTATCAAAATCCTTATAAATACTATCTGAAGGAATAACACCTCTAACTCTACTCAAAGGATAAATATTAGTGTTACGACCAACTACAGTACCTGGATTTAAAACTGAATTGCAACCAACTTCTACATAATCACCCAAGATAGCCCCAAACTTTTTTTGTTCGGTTTCAATCTTTTCACCATCAAAGTTCTTAACCACTACCAAAGTCTTATCAGACTTAACATTTGAAGTAATAGAACCTGCACCCATATGAGACTTATAACCCAAGATTGAATCACCAACATAGTTATAATGTGGAGTTTGAACATTATCAAACAAGATAACATTCTTAAGTTCACATGAATTACCAACTACACAATTAGCCCCAACTAAGGCAGAACCTCTAATAAAAGCACAATGTCTTACTTCAGTATTAGGACCAATAATTAACGGAGCACCTAAATAAGCACTCTCAAATACAGTAGCTGTTTTATGAATCCATACATTTTCTTTTACTTCTTCATATTCATTCTTATCTAAAGTCTTACCAATTCTGATAATTTCTTCTTTAATGCCACTTAATGCTTGCCAAGGATATTCAAACTTGCTCAAGTAATCCTTTGCCAATGTATGTTCTAAATCTAATAAGTTATTTGTTGTATACATATCATTCACCTCTATTGATTGACCTATTACTATTAAAACCATCAGGAAAACGATTTTCAAGTTTTTTTATATTTTTTTCTAAAATTTCTGACAAATCAACATTCAAGGCCGTAGCAGCTTCAGCCAAATACCACGCTACATCGCCCAGTTCTTTAATTAACTTTTCATCATCTAAATCATGTCCTTGAAATAGATGCTTTTTAACTAAATCAATAACTTCACCACTTTCTCCACATAAACCCATAGAAGCATTCAATATTAATTCCTTCTTATCAATTTCAGGATTCAAAGTTCTCATCGCTAACTTTTGATATTCATTAATTTCCATATCTACACCACCTTTGATTTATATTCACCATCTTCAAAATAATAAATTAGTTCACTCAAAGTATCACTTTCCATAATCTCTATCATACGATCTAAATCAAATGATAATTTAACACTATCTAGTTTATCTCTATCTAACCAATATATCTCACCCTCATCAGAAGATTTAAGTTCTCCCTCAAATTCATTACACTTGTAGAATAAAATTACATATCTGTCCTCATCTTTAGTCTGTTTATATTCTTCTATCCCACACAACACCGGTTTTAATAGGGTTAGACCCGTCTCTTCTTTCACTTCCCTAATAATCGCATCATAGAAATTTTCACCTTTTTCCACATGGCCACCAGGCAAGGTAATACCAGGCCAATCAGACTTAGTTCTTTCTTGTACAAGTATCTTATTATCCTTATAAACAAGGCACATATTAGTAAAAATAGTCAATTCTTTAGTATGCATGCCCTAATTATAATGTGGAAAAGTCCTTTATTTATGCCATATTTTGAAATTTAAAACTTTTATATAAACATAGTTGATAAGTTATCCACAATGGGCGATATTTTATCATTTATTAACATATCTTATTAACATAAAATCCACAGCTCATTTTTAAAGTTATCCACATTGTGTGGAAAAGTGGAAAATACATTAAAAGCCTTTATTTATAAGGGTCTTAACAATTCACAATTGTGTAAATTCGTGTTAATTATTAAGAGTTTTGTCGCTATTCCACACTTTTCAATCCTGTGGAAAACTTATTAACTTTTTATCAACATTTTGAATTATGTGGAAAACTGTGGAAAACTCATTAAACTTCAGTGTTTATAAGCTTACAATTATTTTGAAAATGTGGAATGTGGAAAACTCGCCATTTTTCTTCCTTGAATTGTGGAAAACTCGAACGTATAATTGTCATTACTTAAGGAAATAGTGGGATATGAATGGATATGATTATTATTTAAAAAGTGTCTGGGATCAGACTCTTAATCTTATAAAAACAAATGGAATTGTTAATGAGCAAGTATTAGATATGTTTAGTACTGGTAGTAAATTATCTACCATTGAAGATAGTGTAGCTAAAATACAAACAAACAATTATTTAACTTTCTCTATCATGGATAAGTATAAAGGAGATATCGAATTATGTCTTCAAAGCATCTTAGAAGATAACGATATTAAGTGTGCAGTTTTAAATTCTGAAGAAGAAAAGAAACAAACTACAGTTACTTTATTTAAAAATGAATACTTTGATAGGGAACTAGATCCAAATATGAACTTTGCAAGCTTCGTACTTGGTAAATCAAATAGTCAAGCTCAAGTAGCATCTTTAACTTGTGCTAAGAATCTAGGTTTGGTCTATAATCCTTTATTTATATATGGAAATTCAGGACTAGGAAAAACGCACTTATTAAATGCTATAGGCAACGAAGTTACATCAAATATGCCAAATAAGAAAATTGGCTTTATTTCAGGAAATGATTTTATTGATGCTCTACAAAAAGCAAGAAAAAATGGTAATACTGATGAATTTAAGGCTTCTTTCTATGACTTAGATTTATTATTAATTGATGATATTCAATTTATCGCCGGTAAAGAATGGACACAAGAAATATTCTTCTCAATTTTTAATAAACTTGTTAATAATAGAAAACAAATTTGTCTTACAGCCGATAGATCACCTGAGGATATTAAGGGATTAGAAGATAGATTATTATCGAGATTTAATCAAGGTTTAAATGTAAATATTGAATCACCAGAATATGAAACAAGTATTCGTATTTTAAAGATGAAAATCGCTAATAATATTAGTTTCCAGGATAAAGTAGATGAAGATGTTTTATCTTATATTGCGACTAATTTTTCAAAAGACGTTAGGTCGCTAGAAGGTGCCATCAATAGATTATTATTCTATTTCATAAATTTTAACTTTTCAGGCGAAGATCATATTACTATGAAACTAGCCTACGATGCCTTTAAGGGCGAAGTTGTTGAAAATAGCACCAAGAATGAATTAAATATTGCGAAAATTAGAAAAGCTGTTTGTGACTATTACAATATCACAAGGCAACAGATTTGCT
The DNA here is from genome assembly GCA_022776215.1 of Solobacterium sp. Classification (GTDB taxonomy): domain Bacteria; phylum Bacillota_I; class Bacilli_A; order Erysipelotrichales; family Erysipelotrichaceae; genus Colivicinus. Next base: position 10,096 of record JALFIR010000036.1, read on the forward strand.
CAGCTAATAGAACCAAGAACATTGCGATTCCTAGACATATTGCGATGTATCTATGTAGGGAAATGTTAGATTCTCCATATAAGGAAATTGGTAATGAATTTGGTAAAAGAGACCATTCAACTGTCATTAATGCCTGTGAAAAGGTTGAAAAGCTTTGTAAGAGTGATTCAGCTTATTTAAAAGCGATAACAGATATTAAAACTAGAATATCTTAATCCACCTATCTCAACACATTTTTCAATACTAAAAATGTTAAAATATATTAGTAGTTATCGTGTTATTTGAAGTTTTCCACAACTTTCCACACCTTAATTATTATTAGATTATTATTATTTATATATAAAAGGAGCGACCATGATTTTTAAAATTAACAAACGCGAATTTCTAGATTCACTAACAACTGCCGTAAAAGCAATCTCAAATACTACTCCTTTGCCAATACTAAACGGAATTAAGTTAATCGCAGAAAATAATACCTTAACATTAATTTCTTCAGACACTAATATCTCAATTAAGACTGTTATTAAAAACAGTGAAGATAAAGAAATCATTTCTATTTCAGAAGAAGGAGAAAATGTTATTGAATCAAGATACTTATTAGATATCGTTAGAAAAATTGATAGCGATACTATTAATGTAGAAATCTTTGATAATTCATTGGCTAAAATCTATGGTGGCAAATCAGAAGTTAAAATCAATGCGATGAATTCATATGATTATCCAAACATTAACTTTGATTGTTCAAATACACCATTTAAATTTGATACTTATACCTTCTTTAAGATTGTTAATGAAACTGCCTTTGCATGCTCTGAAAAAGATACACGTCCTGTTTTAACAGGTGTTAACTTTAAGGCAAAAGATGGTAAGCTACATGTTAATGCGACTGACTCGTATCGTTTAGCTTCTAAGGTAGTTGATATTGATTCTAACTTAGACTTTAATATTACAATTCCTAGGAAATATTTATTAGACATCTATCATTCTATTTCTAATGTAGAAGAGGTAGAAATTGGCATTGATGCTCAAAAGATTTCATTTATCTTTAACAATTCAATTATCCAAACAAGATTATTAGATGATGAATTCCCTGATGTAGCTAGATTAATACCACCAGCATTCACTCAAAAATTAGTAGTAAATGCCAAGAAATTAGCTAGTGCCATTGATAGATCATCTTTCATCAAAGCTAATGGTAAAAATATTGTTAAACTAACAATCAATGAAAAGACCGTTGATGTTACTTCTAATGGTTCTAACGGTTCTTCTTTTGAAGAAATAAGTGTAGTTTCATTTGAAGGAAATCCATTTGAAATATCTTGTTCAGGAAAATATTTAACTGATGCGATTAAGGCAATGTCAGCTGATGAAATTACTATTTCATTCTCTGGTGAACTTAAACCATTAATTATCACTGATGCTAATGATCCTAGCATTACACAACTAATTTCACCGGTTAGAACATATAGATAAAACAATAAAATTCATTTATAAGCAATTTAAAGCCCAAATTTGGGCTTTTTCTTTTTATTAGTATAGATATCTCCACTAAAAAATATAGGTCAAAAAGTGCTATAATTTATACTGTATGGAAAAAATAGAAATTAAAGATGAATACATCACATTAGGGCAATTTCTTAAAGTTGCCAACATTATCGCATCTGGTGGCGAAGCTAAAATCTTTTTAAATTCTAATATCATTCTAGTTAATGGTGAAGAAGATAATCGCCGTGGTCGTAAACTACACAAGGGGGATAAGGTTAGTATCCTTGGAGTCGATTATCTTATATGTTAGTTGATTCTTTAAAACTTAATAATTATCGTAATTATAAATCTAATAGTTTTAAGTTTGAAAAAGGATTAAATATCATCATAGGAAAAAACGGGGTTGGTAAAACCAATATTTTAGAAAGTCTAGTGGTGGTTTCTAATACTAAATCATTTAGAACCTTAAATGATAATGATCTTATTAGAAAAGGTACTGATTACGCCAAGATTGACTTACTTTGTGATAACAATCATCTTAAAGTAGTTATCAGCAATAATGGCAAAAGATTATACATTAATGATATTCCAATTAAGAAAACATCAGAATTCATTGGCAAGCTAAACTGTATCTTATTTAAACCATCAGACCTTAATTTATTTACGGACATGCCTCGTGATAGAAGAAGATTAATGGATCTTGAGATAGGCAAAGTAAGTAAAGAATACTTAAACGCATTATCTTGTTATAATTTATTGCTTAAAGATAAGAATAAATTATTAAAAGAAGAAAAGATCAATATGGATTATCTAGATATTATCAATTCTAAGATGCTAGAGGAAATGAAAATTATTCTTACACATCGTAATGAATTCTTTGAAGTCATCAATGAATCAATTAATGATATCTTCAATAATCTACTAGGAACTAATCATAAACTAAACGTTAAGTATTTAGCTTGTAGTAATTTGATTGATTTAGAAAACATGATGAAGAAAAGTAGAGAGCGTGATTTATTTAATCATTACGCAACATTTGGTACTCATCATGATGACTATGAATTTTATTATGATTATTCTTTAATCAAGACCATTGCCTCACAAGGACAATGTCGTGCTGCTGTTATTAGTTTTAAGCTAGCACTGGAAAAGTATATAAGAAAGAAAACTAAAGAGTTACCAATAATTTTATTGGATGACATTTTATCAGAACTTGATAATGATAATAAGTTACGTTTATTAAGAAACATTCCTTATGATAATCAAGTTGTGATAACAGGAACTGATCTTAATAATATCAAAATTGGAAATAAGATAAATTTAATTAAATTAGAAGGAGGACAATGATGCCTGATACAAATATAAAACATGATGAATATACTTCAGATGATATTCAAGTCTTAGAGGGTCTTGAAGCGGTTAGAAAAAGACCTGGTATGTATATTGGTACTACATCTGATGCAGGTCTACATCACTTAATTTGGGAAATTGTCGATAACTCAGTCGATGAAGCTCTTGCAGGTTATGCCCACAGTATTGAAATAACAGTTGATAATAATGATATCGTTACTGTTAAAGATGATGGTCGTGGTATGCCAGTTGAAATTCATAAGAAGACGGGTATTTCTACCGTAGAAACAATTTTTACTGTCTTGCATGCTGGTGGTAAATTCGGTGGTGGTGCTTATAAGGTATCTGGTGGTCTTCATGGTGTTGGTGCTAGTGTTGTTAATGCGTTAAGTGAATGGCTAGAAGTAACAATTCATAAAAATGGCAAGATTTATTTTGTAAGATTTCATAATGGTGGCCATGTTGATAATCCTCTATATGAAATTGGTACTTGTGATATAAAAGATACAGGTTCTACTGTAAGATTTAAGGCTGATGGTGAAATCTTTAAAGAGGGAACTGTTTATAACTATAAGACTTTATATGATCGTATTCGTCAAATGGCTTTCCTTAATAAGAACATCAAGTTTATCTTAAATTGGGATAAGGATGATGAACATAAGGGTTCTACTACTTTCTTATATGAGGGTGGTATTAAGGAATATGTTTCTTTCTTAAATGAAGGTGAAAATCTATTATTTGATGATGTTTTATATGTAGATGGTACAGATGAGGCAACTAATATTTCGGTAGAAGTAGCTTTTGAATATAACACTTCTTATACTGAAAAAGTATATTCATTCTGTAATAATATCTTTACACCAGAAGGTGGTATGCATCTAGATGGTTTTAGACAAACACTTGCTAGAGTATTGAATGCTTATGCAAAAGATAAAAAGTTCTTAAAACCAGATGATCCAAACTTTACAAATGATGATTTAAAAGAAGGTTTAACAGCTATTATTTCAGTTAAGCACCCTGATCCTCAATATGAAGGTCAAACTAAGGGCAAACTTGGTAATGCGGAAGTTAAACCGGTTGTTAATAAGATTTTTGGTGATTTCTTAAAGAGATGTTTCTTAGAAAATCCAGATATTGCCAAGATTGTAATTGAAAAAGCTAAGTCAGCATCAGAGGCAAGACTTGCTGCTCAAAAGGCTAGGGAAACAGTTAGAAGAAAAGATGATTTTGGTGGTTCTAATTTACCTACTAAATTAAAAGACTGTGCAAGTAGAGATGCTTCTATTTGTGAAATCTATATCGTCGAAGGTAATTCAGCCGGAGGTAGTGCGCAACAAGGTCGTGATTCTAACTTCCAAGCTATTCTTCCTTTAAGAGGTAAGATTTTAAATGTTGAAAAAGCTCGTATGCATAAGATTTTCGATAATGCCGAAATTAGAATGATGATACAAGCCTTTGGTTGTGGTTTTGGTGATGAATTAGATATTTCTAAGCTTCGTTATCACAAGATTGTAATCATGACCGATGCCGATGTCGATGGTCAACATATCGCATCATTGATGCTTACTTTCTTGTATCGTTACTTTAAGCCTCTAATTGAGGGTGGTTATGTTTATATTGCGATGCCACCTCTATATAAATTATGTAAGGGTCAAAAGACTTTACGTTATTGTTACTCAGATGAAGAACTTGATTTGGCAAAGCGTGATTTCGGTGATGAAAAGTATGATATTCAAAGATATAAAGGTCTTGGTGAAATGGATCCAAGTCAACTTTGGGAGACAACACTAGATCCTGAAAGAAGAACACTTAAGAGAGTTACTATTGAGGATGCTATTGATGCGGATAGTGTCTTCTCTATGTTGATGGGTGATGAAGTAGAGCCTAGAAGAAACTTTATTGTTGAGAATGCGCACTTTGTGAAGAACTTAGATATTTAAGGAGGCTTTATGGAAGAATTAGATAATCGTTTTTTTAATCATGGAAATATGAAGGAAGTTAATATCTCTTCAGAAATGAGAGAAGACTTTTTGAGTTATTCAATGTCAGTTATCATCGATAGAGCCTTGCCTGATGTTAAAGATGGTATGAAGCCAGTACATAGAAGAGTAATTTGGGCTATGTATGATGCTGGTTTTACTCCTGATAAGCAACATGTTAAGTCAGCTAATATTGTCGGTGAAGTTATGGGTAAGTACCATCCTCATGGTGATACAGCCATTTATGATACGATGGTTCGTATGGCCCAACCTTTCTCTTATCGTTATCCTTTGGTTGATGGCCATGGTAACTTTGGTTCATTGGATGGTGATGGTGCTGCGGCTATGCGTTATACCGAAGCTCGTATGTCTAAGATTTCATTAGAGCTTGTTAGTGATATCAAGAAAGAGACAATTGATTGGCGTGATAACTATGACGCTAGACACAAAGAACCAGTTGTTTTACCAAGTAGATTTCCTAACTTATTAGTTAATGGCTCTATGGGCATTGCGGTTGGTATGGCTACTAATATGCCTACTCATAATTTGGGTGAGTCTATTGATGCCATCATTGCGGTAATGGAAAATCCTGATATTTCTGTTGTTGATCTTATGAATATTATTCCAGGACCTGACTTCCCAACTGGTGGTTATATCGTAGGTAGAGGTGGTATTAAGTCTGCTTATGAAACTGGTAAGGGTTCTATTATTATGAGATCTAAGGTCTTGGTTGAAGATTTACCAGGTAATAAACATAAATTAGTTATTAAAGAAATCCCTTATTTAGTTAATAAGCAAGTTATGTATGATAAGATTCATGAACTTGCTAAGGAAAAGGTGATTGAGGGTATTTCGGATATGAAGGACCTTTCTAATGATAGAAATGGTATTCGTATTGAAATTGAACTTAAGAAGGATGTTCAGGCTGAAGTAGTCTTAAATCAGCTTTATAAGTTAACTCCTGTTCAATCTTCATTTGGTGTAAACAACAATGTCTTGGTTAATAATGTACCAATGTTGTTGTCACTAAAAGAAATCATTAATTTATATGTTGATCATCAAATTGATGTCATTAAAAGAAGAACAGCATATGATTTAAGAGAGGATGAAAAGAGAGCTCATATCTTAGAAGGATTAAAGATTGCGCTTGATAATATTGATAGAATTGTTGAAATTATTAAGACTTCTAGAACTGATGAGGAGATTCTTGCTAAGTTTAATGATGAATTTGGTATAGATGATAAACAAGGTGAAGCTATTCTTTCGATGCAACTTAGAAGATTATCAGGTTTATCTTATGAGAAGATTTGTACTGAGTTGGATGAACTTTATAAGGAAATCATTGATTTAAAGGATATTTTAGCTAATCATTCTAGAGTGCTTGATATTATCAAAACTGAGTTAACAGTTATTAAGGATAAGTATAATGATCCTCGTCGTACTGAGATTATTGATGGTGAGATTGATGTTGATGATGAAGATTTAATTTCAGTTGATGATGTCATTATTTCATTATCAAGTAATGGTTATATTAAGCGTCTTCCTGTTAATACTTATAAGACTCAAAATAGAGGTGGTCGTGGTATTAAGGGTATGACATTAAATGAAGATGATATTATTGATCAAAATATTACAATGTCTACTCATGATCACTTATTGTTATTCACTAATAAGGGTAAGGTGTATCGTGTTAAGGGCTATAAGATTCCTGAATCAAGTAGAAATGGTAAGGGTATTCCAGTAATTAATATCATCAATATTGAAAAGGATGAGAAGGTTACAGCTTTAGTTCCTATTAATAGAGAATGGGAGATTAAGGGTTACTTGTTCTTTGTGACTAAGAATGGTTTATGTAAGAGGGTAGAGGCTAAGGAGTTTGAATCTATTAGACAATCTGGTAAAATTGCGATTACGATGAAAGATGATGATGAATTAGTTACTGTTAAGCCAACTCTTGGTGATGAGGAAATTATTATTGCGGCTTCTAATGGTAAGGCAGTTCGTTTTGATGAAAGAGGCGTTCGGGCTATGGGTAGAAATGCCAGTGGTGTTAGAGGTATGAATGTTGATGGTTCTACTGTAATTGGTGCATGTACTTCTAAAGAAGGTGCTCAAATCTTAGTAGTTTCTAAGTATGGTTATGGTAAGAAGACACCAGTTGAAGAGTATCGTATCACAAGTAGGGGTGCTAAGGGTGTTAAGACTATTAATATTAATGAGTCTAATGGTGAACTTGTAGCACTTAAAGCTGTTAATGGTGATGAGGATGCTTTGATTATGAGAAATGATGGTGTCATCATTAGAATCTCATTATCTAATGTATCTACTTTAGGTAGAGTTACTAAGGGTGTTCGTTTGATTAAACCTGAAGAGAATACTTATGTTAAGACGGTTACTTTGATGGATCATCAAGATGAAGAGAGTGAGGAAGAGGGTGAATAATCCTCTTCTTTTATGTATAATGGATAAGATTGCGTTAAGCATTAGGGGGTATATATGAAAGATACAAAAAGAATTACTTCAATTTCAATGTTTGTAGGTCTAGTTGTAGTTTTACAAATTATTGCGACTTTTATTAATTTCGGTGGTTTCCCAATTACTTTAACTTTAGTACCAATTATCGTAGGTGGCGCTATCTATGGTCCTAAGGTTGGTGCTATTTTAGGTACAGCCTTTGGTGTTGTTGTTGCGCTAATGGTTATTACAGGTGCTGACCCAAGTGGTGCTGCTATGTTAGCTGCTAAACCATTAACTACTGTTACTGCATGTGTTTTAAAGGGTACTTTAGCTGGTTTCTTTTCTGCCTTAGTATATGAAAAGACATCTAGCAAGAATAGTTTAGCTGCAATTCTTTTAGCAAGTGCTGTTGCACCTATTGTCAATACTGGTACACTAGCATTCACTATCATCGCATTCTTTGATGGTGCCTTTGTTACATTGATCGCATTGTTTGTAACTGTAAACTTTATGATTGAGTTACTAATTGATGTCTTATTGGCACCAGGTCTTTTACGAATCATTGATAGACAAAAATAATTTGTGTTATTATTAGATTAGCGTTAATTAAGGAATATAGTAGAAATACTTATTTATAAGAGAGGTACTATCGGTGAAAGGTACTAATAAGCTTCTATGAATCTACCTTAAAGCTGATCTAACCAATCACGTTGCTCGCGTTAAGAGTTTAAGTTAAAAAGTAAGGTGGTACCGTGCATCCGCACCCTTGTGCTACCTTTTTTATTTTTTAGGAGGCATTATGATTGATATTAAACTTATCCGTGAAAATCCAGAACTAGTAAAAGAAAATATTAAGAAAAAGTTCCAGGATCAAAAATTAGAACTAGTTGATGAAGTTAAGAAACTAGATGAAGACTATCGTGCATTAAGAGTAAGAGCTGATGAATTAAGAGGAAGAAGAAATACTATCTCTAAGGAAATTGGTCAACTTATGAAGCAAGGTCTAAAGGAAAAAGCTGAGGAAGTAAAGGCTGAAGTTGCTAAAATTGCCAAGGAAATTGAAGAATCTGAAGTTAAGGAAATCGAATTAGAAGCAGCTATCAAAAAGATTATGATGGTTATTCCTAATATTGTTGATCCTTCAGTTCCAGTAGGTAAGGATGATTCTGAGAATGTTGAAATTGAACAATTTGGTACAAAGAGAGAATTTGATTTTGAAATCCCATATCACGTGGATATTATGGAAAAGCTAGATGGTATCGATTTAGATGCTGCTAGAAAAACAAGTGGTAATGGTTTCTATTACTTAAAGGGTGATATCGCAAGATTACATTCTTCAATCCTATCTTATGCAAGAGACTTCATGATTAATAGAGGTTATACATATTACATTCCACCTTTCATGATTAGAAGTGATGTGGTTACTGGCGTTATGTCTTTCTCTGAAATGGAAAACATGATGTATAAGATTGAGGGTGAAGATTTATATCTAATCGGTACAAGTGAACACTCAATGATTGGTAAGTTCATTGATACTATTATTGATGAAGATGAACTTCCTCAAAAACTTACTTCTTATTCTCCATGTTTCAGAAAAGAAGTAGGTGCTCATGGTATTGAAGAAAGAGGTGTTTACCGTATTCACCAATTTGAGAAACAAGAAATGATTATTGTATGTAAGCCTGAAGATTCTATGAACTACTACAATGAAATGTGGAAAAATTCAGTAGACTTCTTCTTAAGTATGGATATCCCAGTAAGAACACTTGAATGTTGTACTGGTGACTTAGCTGACCTTAAGGTTAAGTCTTGCGACGTAGAAGCATGGTCTCCACGTCAAAAGAAGTATTTTGAGGTTGGTTCTTGTTCAAATCTAGGTGATGCTCAAGCTCGTAGATTGAAGATTAGAATCAAGGGTGAGAAGGGTAACTACTTCGCTCATACATTGAATAATACAGTTGTTGCTCCTCCTAGAATGTTAATCGCATTCTTAGAGAATAACTTAAATGCTGATGGTTCTATTAACATCCCTAAGGCTTTACAACCTTATATGGGTGGTATGGAAAAGATTAGTCCTAAGAAATAGTTAATGAGAATGTTCCACGTGGAACATTCTTTTTTTCTTATAATATAAAGTTAGATAATATTTACTATATAATTTAGATGTTCCACGTGGAACATAGGAGAAACTCATGAAAACAGTAATATTTGATTTTAATGGCACTCTATATTTTGACCAAGATTTAAATATTGAAGCTTGGAAAGTAATATATGAAGAAATTATTGGTCATAGCAATGATTTTATAGAACAAATTGAACAGATATTAGCTACTAAAGATGATACTAATATCGATAGATTCTTTAAAAGGGTAGGGAAAGAAGTGGATCAAGCTACTTTAGATAAGTATGCACATAAAAAAGAAGAGTTGTATCAAACAATTGCTAAACAAAGAAATCGCAACCAACTAGCACCCGGTGCCAAGGAATTATTAGATTATCTTAAAGACAATGACTACAACATTTATATGGCTACTGCATCTATTAAATATAATGTAGACTTCTATTTAGATTATTGTGGCATGTCTAAATGGATTTCATTAGACCATGTTGCTTATGATGATGGTATTAATACTAATAAAAAGGATATTTATTTGGATGCGATTAAAAAATCTAAGACAAATCCAAAAGATATCATTGCCTTTGATGATTCATATGGAAGTTGTCAAAGCGCCATTGATGCAGGTATAGAAAATATCGTTAGAATAAACCATTACAACTATAGACATCTAGATAGTCCTGCTATTAAGCAAGAGATTTATGATTTCACTGAATTGGACTATCAAATTCTTAAAAAATAATATATAATCTTATTTGCGCAACAGTTATGCACTAACTTGGTCAGGACAGGAATGTAGCAGCCATACGTACCTCTATCTGTGTGCGCTTTTTATTTATTAGAATTATGTACAATCAAAAATTTATGGACTTAGCAATTAAAGAAGCAATTAAAGCCGCATCGGAAGATGAGGTTCCTGTTGGTTGTGTGATTGTAAAGGATGATAAGGTACTTGCGAAGGCTTATAACAAGAAGGTTACAAAAAAGGATGCAACAGCTCATAGTGAGGTAGAATGCATCAAAAAAGCATCTAAAAAGTTAGATAATTGGCATTTGGATGATTGTGAGATGTATGTAACACTTGAACCTTGTCTAATGTGTGGTGGTGCAATTGTTAATTCTAGAATCAAAAAAGTATATTATGCAGCTAAGGATCCAAAGGGCGGCAGTTTAGGCAGTAATATCGATATAAAACAAATTAGAAACATAAATCATTATCCAGATAGTGAGTTTGTTGAAAACCAAGAATATATAGCCTTATTAAAGGGCTTCTTTAAGAAAAAGAGATAGAATCCTAGGTATTGAATCTAGGATTTTTAAATGAAAATTTTTATGAAACAAATAGAAGAAAAAGACAGTCATTATCTTCCTAAAACCCTTTAAATAGGGCTATTTTGGTATAATATTGGTACTATGATAGATAAAAAATTAATTAAACAAACAGCGAATAATATGCTGGAAAAAGGTAGCATAGAAGGTAGTACAATCGAATATAAAAAGAGCTTCGATATAGACCAATATCAAACGATTTTAAAAAACAGTTTGTGCATTTTCAAATAATTTCGATAAAAACGATTATGGTCTTATTTTTATTGGTGTTGAAGAAGAAAATAACAAGGAAACCGGCGATAAAGCGATTCCAATTAAACCAATCATTGGGATTCCTGAAGCTAAAATTGAAACAACAATTAATCAGTTAAAAGAATTAGTTAATGATGGACATCTAACTATCAAACCAAAGATAGATTATTTAGACTGTATATACGGTGATAAGCACTATATTTTAGTTGTTGTATATGAAGGTGATGATTATTGTGAAGTAACTGATAGAGGAACTAAGTATATTAAGAGAAAATTAGAAGAAAATAAGAGAAAAGATGAGGTAAAAATAGAAGCAACTGCTTATATTAGAGTAGAAAAAGACTCAATAAAGGCGAACTATATCCAAATCGATGTACTTAGAAGAAAATTCTGTAAATATAGTTTTTTATCTGATGTGAATGATACAGCTACTGAAGATGATTTAAATCTTGCGATAATGCTCATGTACGGTAAGGAAGCAAGCAACCGAAAACAAGAGATAGACCGCCAGCACTACACTATTCCGAACCAAAGACCAAAAGATAAGCATTGTGGGAAAATCTAAACTTTTGGATTTTCCTACAATGCCAACTACGG
>JALFIR010000063.1:0-6237 GCA_022776215.1 Solobacterium sp.
TAATATGTGTAGTTGGCTTAAAAGATACATATGGAGATTTATTGGAATGGAAGTAGACAACTTACAATCTTATTTAAATTGGTTTATATATCTTCAGCGATGCAAAAGAGATGATGAGACTTGGCCTAAAACCACAAGAATACTACGCCATTTATTATTAGAAAGAACAAAATACACTAGAAAAAATGGTAAAAATTAACCACACGATTGTAGATTAGCCGAAAAATCATACAAATCTCTTGGTGTTGATCTTGTCATTAACGCTACTAGTTTACTGCCAAATATTTCGTAAGGATTCAATGTTCTTATATCGATTGATTTAATTAGACCTAATTCTTTATTTTTGACCGTTACAGGTTCTAAAATATGACATCTTAGCATATAGTTGATTTCGATCTTAATCACATCGTTTAAACCGGAGCTATTTACATAATTAAACTTAAATCCATCTAATGCATGATGTTGCCTAGAACGTGGATCTAATAAATATCCACTCTTATCCATATAAGTTAACAAAGTTTCGGTTATCGTTTTTCTTATTTCTAGCATTTCTTCTCTAGCAACATTAGTTGTAAAGTCTAAATCAATATCTACCGACAACCTAGGCAAATCGTAGATAGTTAAATTTATTGCTGTTCCACCTTTTAAAGCTAAATTATCATGAAGAATTGGGATTGTTTGAATATAATTTAATATTTTGTAAGTCTAAGCACCTTTTCGTAAGTATTTGTAATAAAACAATATTTTTTCGCTTCAGCATCTAAAATTCTACGATCAAATTTCGGCATCCGTAACTCCTTTCGCTAGTATTTGTCCAAGATAACTTGGGTAACATACATTCCACTTGGAATCAAAATTTGTTTTTCCTTTTTTCGAATCTAAGTAACATACGGAATTGTTTATTTTTTTGAGTATTAACTTAAAGAATTTATCGGATAGACCTAGTTGTTCTTGGAAACTAGATAATATAAAGCCCGTTCTTTGATATAAACTTTTCTTATCATAACTTTCTAATACATCTAAAAATTTCTTTTCATTTAGATTAGAGACATAGTCCAATGCACGATATAGTTCTTCCAAACCACCAGCCAATTCAAGATTGTCTATGCAATCTATTATTGTTCTTTCTAATGAAGTAACTCTAGAACTATCTTCTTTTTCTTCTATCTGTAAATCACATTTACTCGCAACATAATGATAATTATTACCATCATAGTAAAAATCATTGAAACGTCTTGTACCACAAAATATCACTTCGTTCATAACTTGATTATGGTAGCCATAGTATTCTAACGCAGAATGATAAGCTATATAATTAGAGTCATCTAATCTAGTAGCTATTACATATTTATTAAAGATTGGTGCATTATCAACAATATCCATCGCAACATAATAATTTCGTTTTATTCTTTCAATAGCACCTTTTTTGATATATTCCTTTAACATGTTCTTGGCGGTTTCTTTGTTTGGTATAAAACTTTTTATATCATCCAAAGAGAAACATCCAAGACTTAATAATTCATTGTAGTATTTCATCTTACTTAAATTTTAGCACGAAAGTGTTTGTTTTTAACCACTTTTATGCGTAATTTTAAGTAAAACTAATTTTCAAGACATTTTAAACAAAAAATCAGTTAGTTTCTAACGAAAACTGTTAAAAAGTGCTAAAAAAGCATTGAAACCTAGATAAATTCATAGTATTATAGGAGAGCTTAAGGGTCCGCAAGGATCTATATATTAAGCAAGTATGTGGCACACCTGTTGTTGTGTGCACAAAAAAATGAAAGGAGAATTTAAATGCCTACAATTAATCAATTAGTAAGAAAAGGTAGAACAGCTAGAACATTTAAGTCAAAGTCACCTGCATTAAACAGAGGCTACAACTCATTAAAGTCTAGACCTATCGAATTGGCATCCCCTCAAAAAAGAGGTGTATGTACCAGAGTTGGTACAATGACTCCAAAGAAGCCTAACTCAGCTCTAAGAAAGTATGCCCGTGTTAGATTAAGTAATGGTATGGAAGTTACTGCTTATATTCCAGGTATCGGCCATAACCTACAAGAACACTCAGTTGTACTTATCAGAGGTGGTAGAGTTAAGGACTTACCAGGTGTTAGATACCATATCATCAGAGGTACATTAGACTGTGCTGGCGTAAACAATCGTAAACAAGGTCGTTCACTTTACGGCGCAAAGAGACCTAAATAAGACATGAAAGGAGATTAAAATAGTATGCCAAGAAAAGGACATATCGCGAAAAGAGATGTATTAGCAGATCCAATTTATAATTCAAAGCTAGTTACTCGTTTAATCAACAAAATCATGTTAGACGGTAAAAAAGATGTAGCTGAAAACATTCTATATAATGCATTTCAAATCGTAGAAGAAAAAACTGGCCAACAACCAATGGAAGTGTTTGAAAAGGCACTTGACAATGTAATGCCAGAATTAGAATTAAAGTTAAGAAGAGTTGGTGGTGCAAACTACCAAGTTCCAGTTGAAGTTTCAAGAGAAAGAAGATTAACATTAGGCCTTAGATGGATCGTTAACTATGCTCGTTTAAGAAGTGAAAAGACTATGGAACTTAGATTAGCAAACGAAATCATCGATGCTTCAAACGGTGTTGGACAATCTGTTAAGAAGAAGGAAGACACTCATAAGATGGCTGATGCTAATAAGGCATTCGCACATTTCCGCTGGTAATAGGAAAGGAATATTATGACAAGACAGTATAGCTTAGAAAATACTAGAAATATCGGTATCATGGCTCACATCGATGCTGGTAAGACAACTTGTACTGAACGTATTCTTTTCTTCACTGGTAAGACTCATAAGATTGGTGAAACACATGATGGTGCTTCACAAATGGACTGGATGGCTCAAGAACAAGAAAGAGGTATCACTATCACTAGTGCTGCTACTACAACATTCTGGGCTGGTAAGGATCATCAATATCCTAAACATCGTATCAACATTATCGATACACCAGGACACGTTGACTTCACTGTAGAAGTTGAAAGATCTCTAAGAGTACTAGATGGTGCTGTTACTGTATTAGATGCTAAGGCAGGTGTTGAACCTCAAACTGAAACAGTATGGCGTCAAGCAACAACATATGGTGTTCCAAGAATTGTATTCTGTAACAAAATGGATGCTACAGGTGCTGACTTCTTAATGTCAGTTAGATCAATCGGCAATAGATTAGCTGCTAAGGCTGCTGCAATTCAAATGCCAATTGGTGCTGAAAATACATTCAGAGGAATCATCGATCTTATTGAACGTAAACAATATATATACAATAATGACCAAGGTACAGATATCACTTGTACTGAAATCGATGAACAATTCAAGGAAGAAGCTGAATTATTAAGAAGCGAACTTCTTGAAGTATTATCAGAATATGATGATGAATTAATGGAAAAATTCCTTGAGGGCGAAGAAGTTGATATCGCATTAATCAAGAAGACAATTAGAAAAGCTGTTATCGGCGCTGATTTCTTCCCAGTATTATGTGGTTCTGCTTACAAGAACAAGGGTATCCAATTATTATTAGATGCTGTTATTGATTACCTTCCTTCTCCATTAGATGTACCATCTATTAAGGGTGTTACACTTGATGGTGCTGAAGAAGCTAGACATCCAAGTGACAGCGAACCTTTCTCTGCATTAGCATTTAAAGTTATGACTGACCCATTCGTAGGTAGATTAACATACTTCAGAGTTTACTCTGGTGTTGCTACTGCTGGTAGTTATGTATTAAATGCTACTAAGGACAAGAAAGAAAGATTTGGTAGACTTGTACAAATGCATGCTAACCACCGTGCTGAAATTGAAGAAGTTGATGCTGGTGATATCGCTGCTGCTGTAGGTCTAAAAGATACTACTACAGGTGATACATTATGTGATGAAAAGAACCCTATTATTCTTGAATCAATGGTATTCCCTGAACCAGTTATCCAAATGTCAGTTGAGCCAAAGACAAAGGCTGACTCTGATAAGATGGACATGGCTTTAGCTAAGTTAGCTGAAGAAGACCCAACTTTCAGAACATATACTGATGAAGAAACAGGACAAACTATCATTGCTGGTATGGGTGAACTTCACTTAGATATCATCGTAGATAGATTAAAGAGAGAATTCAAGGTTGAATGTAACATCGGTGCTCCACAAGTTGCCTTCAGAGAAACAATCAGAAAAGCTGCTGACTGTGAAGGCAAGTTCGTTAGACAATCTGGTGGTAGAGGTCAATACGGTCACGTTTGGATTAAGTTTGAACCAAATGAAGAAGGTAAGGGCTTTGAATTCATCGACGCTGTTGTCGGCGGTTCTGTTCCAAGAGAATATATCAAGCCAACTCAAGAAGGTTTGGTTGCTGCATTAAACAACGGTCTAGTTGCTGGCTACCCAGTAGTTGACATCAAGGCTACATTGTTTGATGGTTCATACCACGAAGTCGACTCTTCAGAAATGGCGTTCAAGACTGCTGCTTCACTAGCATTAAAAGAAGCTGCTAAAAAGTGTGATCCAGTATTACTTGAACCTATCATGGACGTTGAAATTACTGCACCAAGTGAATACTTAGGTTCAGTTATGGGTGATGTTACAAAAAGACGTGGTCAAATCAGAGACCAAGAAGAAAGAGGAAACGCTATCGTTATTAGAGCATACGTACCTCTATCTGAAATGTTCGGTTATGCTACTGACTTAAGATCATTCACTCAAGGTCGTGGTAACTACATGATGCAAATGGATCACTACTCAGAAGTTCCAAAGAGCATCGCTGAAAGTATTGCAAAGAAAAACGCTAAAGACTAATTGAATATTAGTACGTTTTATCTTAAAATTAATTTGCTAAACAGGAGGAAAACAAATGGCAAAAGAAAAATTTGACCGTTCATTAGAACATGTCAATATTGGTACTATCGGTCACGTTGACCATGGTAAAACAACATTAACTGCTGCTATCACAAAAAGATTAGCTGAAAAGGGTCAAGCTGAATTCAAGGCATATGACCAAATCGATGGTGCTCCAGAAGAAAAAGCTAGAGGTATCACTATCAATACTGCACACGTTGAATATAAGACTGCAAAGAGACACTATGCTCACGTTGACTGCCCAGGACACGCTGACTATGTTAAGAACATGATCACTGGTGCTGCTCAAATGGATGGTGCTATCCTTGTTGTTGCTGCTACTGATGGACCAATGCCTCAAACTAGAGAACACATCTTACTTGCTAGACAAGTTGGTGTACCTAAAATTGTTGTATTCTTAAACAAGTGCGATATGGTTGATGATGAAGAATTAATCGACTTAGTTGAAATGGAAGTTAGAGAATTATTAGATGAATACGGATTTGACGGTGACAACTGCCCAATCATCAGAGGTTCAGCTCTTAAGGCTCTTGAAGGCGATCCAACTTATGAAGCTAAGATTGATGAATTAATGGATGCTGTAGATGAATACATCCCTTCACCTGCAAGAGAAATGGATAAGCCATTCTTAATGTCTGTAGAAGATGTATTCACAATCACTGGTCGTGGTACAGTTGCTACAGGTAGAGTAGAACGTGGTGTTGCTCACTTAAACGATGAAGTTGAAATCGTTGGTATCAAGCCTACAAGAAAGACAGTTATCACTGGTCTTGAAATGTTCAGAAAGCAATTAGACTTAGCTGAAGCAGGCGATAACATCGGTGCATTACTTCGTGGTGTAAACAGAGATGAAATCGAAAGAGGACAAGTATTAGCTAAGCCTGGTACAGTTACTCCTCATACAGAGTTCAAGGCTCAAGTATACGTATTAACTAAAGAAGAAGGTGGTCGTCATACTCCATTCGTAGTAAACTACCGTCCACAATTCTATTTCCGTACTACTGACGTTACTGGTGTTGTTGAAGAAATCAAGGACAACAGTGGCGAACCAATGGAAATGGTAATGCCTGGTGATAACGTATTAATGACTGTTGAACTAATCGCTCCAATCGCTATTGAAAACGGTACTAAGTTCTCAATCAGAGAAGGCGGTAGAACAGTAGGTTCTGGTAACGTTACTGAAATCGTTAAATAATTACTAATTGATTAATTAACTATATTAGGCTCACCAAATAACCTGGGGGTTTGACAAAAACCTTGGGGGTTAAAGTTGGGGGTCTCAACTTAAGAAAATGTAAAAAGGTGATTTAGGTATTATATTCCTATTCACCTTTTCATTATGTTCGGCATAATGTTTATATC
>JALFIR010000071.1:0-11620 GCA_022776215.1 Solobacterium sp.
CAACTCTTTTGAACATTCATGTATCATCCTCCTAGGCAAAATGATACTTATTAATGTAACAAAAAAGCCAATATAATTTTGTAGGTTTTAGTACATTTTTATATTGTCCTATTTCCTACATTTTTATATTAGCCTTTCCAGTAGCGATAAGAATAGGCAAAATAATGGCAAGAGTTTTGGACTAGGACTTTCAATTACCAAGGAAATGGTTGATAAGCTCAATGGCGAAATCAAAGTAGTAAGTGATAAGGAAGATGGTACTGTTCTCTTTGTGAAATTTCATTAAAAATGTTCAAAAATAGGTGATTTAGACACTAATTTTTAAAAAAATTAGTGTTTTTTTAAACTTTTTTCAATTTGGGGTAGGAATTTTTAGGTTTCACGGCAATAACGAAGTGTAGAAACATAGAAAGGAGAAAAAAATGAGAGCATTTTTTGAAGAGTACGGTTTCATTATTCTATCTGCAATCGTTATTATTGCGCTAATCGCAATCTCTAACACACTTAAAGGTGATGTTCAAGCTAATATCTTAGATATTATGAAGGCCTTTAAGATGTATTTAGTTGAAAACCAAAAATTAATTGTTAAGTAAAGGAGGATATGAAGGATGGCTTTAGAAGTAAATGAAGGCTTGTTTAAAGACTTGTGGCCTTATATTATCAATGATAGTGTTACGGATTTAAAGTGGAATGGTCAAGATTTATGGATAACTGATTTACAAAAAGGAAGATATCAAAGCGATTTAAAGTTAGATGGAGACTGGCTTAGAATATTCACTAATTTGGTTGCGAATTCGGTAAATGAAAACTTTAATATGTCTAAGCCTTCTTTAAAGGCGGAGACGAAAGAACTCAGAATCCAGGCCATGCACAATAGCGTATCTGGTGATAATAATATTTGTTTAGCTATCCGAAAGACTCCAAGTTGTGCAAGACTATTACAACAGGATTTGGTTGAAAATGGCTATGCCAACGATTTTATTGTCAAGCTCTTACCCTGTCTTATGAGAGCTAGATTATCAGGGGTAATAACAGGAGATGTTGGTGCTGGCAAAACAGAATTAGAAAAATATCTATGTTATTTCATTCCTGATAATGATCCAATCGTTACAGTTGAAGATACTTTGGAGATGAAGCTAAAGACTATCTACCCTAATAAGGACATTTATTCTCTTAAAGTTAGCGATGAATATACAAACGAACAAGCCATAAGAGATGCCTTAAGATTGAACACAAAATGGCTGATAATTTCTGAAAGTAGAGGAAGGGAAATCTTAAGAATAATAGAAGGGGCTAGTTCTGGTTGCGTGGCATTGACTTCAATTCATGCGGAGAATGTATGGGAAATTCCGGATCGTATCTTGAATATGGCTGGGGATAACGCAAGGGCAGGGTTAGAGAATGATATTTATACTTTCTTTGATTATGCCATTAAAGTTAAGGCTACTTTTTCGCCAGATGGTGTTAAACGTAGTATTGATCAAATATGTTTCTTTGATCGTAATGGCAAGAAGAATGTGATTAAAAATATCGTAAGAGATGGTCAGACACTAAAGACAATGTTGCCTGAGCGTGTTTATAGAAAGTTTTATCAAAATAATGAGAGGGATTTTTTAGAAACTTATATAAAGTTTTTAAAGGGAGATAAAAATGAATTTAATTAAAAATTATAGTATTAAGAACATAAAAACACAGATTAATAAGTATGGTTATTCTTATTCGACTAAAGATTTTCTTATTGAGGTCGTATTAATTTTAACAACGATCTTTACCATTGCTTATTTATCAAGACTTCAATTATCCTATATATTAGTACTGATTCTTATCACCTTAATTTTAATCCCTTTTATGATTAAAGCCTGGTTCTATCAATCGTATAGTATTGAAAGATTTGAGATGTTAAGTGATTATTTGA
This sequence comes from Solobacterium sp., assembly GCA_022776215.1. Lineage (GTDB taxonomy): Bacteria > Bacillota_I > Bacilli_A > Erysipelotrichales > Erysipelotrichaceae > Colivicinus. The sequence continues at coordinate 1,916 of JALFIR010000071.1, forward strand.
GTAATGTGATTCCAATATTTACTCAAAAGACAAAGATACGTTTTACACTTGGTGAATTATTTTCATTGACTTCTGGTGCAATGAGGGATGCTGTTAAAAGGGCGATAGACTATTTGGATAATACTAATAATGATCCTGATATATTTGAGAATTCATTGAAGATTATTGAAAAAGAATTCCCTAATTCAAGAGTCAAGTCCGTTCACAAGATTATGTTAAGTATTGAATCAAGTAACTCAGTATCATTCTCTAGTGTTTGTGAGAACATGTATATAGATATTGAAAATTGGCTGAAACGTGTGTTTACGTTTCAAAAGGAGCTGAAGAATCGAAGAATTAAATTGTTAATCTTATGTGGTACTACTTTGTTGATGAATTGTGTCTTTGTCTATATTTATGTTTCAAATGAATACTTTAATGGTTTTACACATTCACCTATTTATCAAATATCGACACTAGTATTTATCGCATCAATTTTGATTACGATGACAATTGTATTAACTAAGCTTAATGGTGAATGGCTGATTGAGGATTTGAATTATTTCAGGGATGAGAAGCTTAAAGAAGAGTATCTTGCGTTTAAAGAAGGCAAAAAGAAATTGAATGTTGTTGATGTTACCTTGTTTATATTGTGCATGGTTTCTACAGCCTATGTATATTTAAACTTTAACATTCAATATGCTTTCTTGCCATTTATGTTGGGGATAGTGGTTCTTTTTAAGAAATCATTTAAATATAAAAAAATATATAAAGAGCTTACTGAAGCTTTGACGATTGAATTTCCTATTTGGTTAAGAGAAATATCTCTTACTTTAAATAGTTTAACGGTCTTGAATGCGATTGAGAATTCTCAAAATATGGCTTCTTATCCTTTAAGAACTGAGATAAAAGATTTTTTACAAAAGGCTAAAAAAGACCCTACTTCGATTAAACCTTATGGTGAATTCTTAAGTGATTTTGATTTAGAGGATGCTAGGTCTAGTATGAAAGTCTTGTATGCGATATCTAATGTTGGTAAGGATGAAATTAAGGATCGTGTTTCTAACTTAATTGATCGAAATCAACAAATGTTGGATAAGGCTGAGCGTCTTAAGAACGAGGATTCTATTGGAGCTATAGAGGCTATTGGTTATCTTCCTATTGCGCTATTTTCGATTGAAATGTTGGTGTCAATGTTTGCGATGTTTGCTTATATGATGAGTGCTATTGGGAGTAATGTGAATATATGAAAGTTCTAGTCAGAGCTATGAGTTTAACGGTTATTGGACTTTGTGTGTGTCTAATACTCATGCATCTTCTTGACTACAATGTACGCTTAGATGAGCTCAATAAGGCAAGTCATTTGGCTATGGCTAATACTCAAATTGTTATGCAAGAGAATATTGAGGATATTTACTATAATACTAACAATTCAAGGATGAAAATTGGTTCCAATGAAGAATATTTAAAATTATTTAAAGATAATTTTATGATCTTGGTTAACAGTGATGGAACCTATTCAATTAGTGGTTATAGTGATGTTTATAAAGGTTTGTTATGCGTAAATATTTCTCATGAGTATAAGAACTTTTTAGGCCAAGATAAAACAATTACGAAGAAGATGATTAATGTGATAGATGTGGTGTGTGATAATGGCTAGAATAATAAAAATATTGTTGATAAGCATCTTATGTTTAATTGTTATTCCCCTTAATATTAAAGCCGAAAATATGTTGCCTGGTTATAGTGAGTGGAGTGAAAAACCAACAGGTAGTCCTAATGAAGTATCGGCCATTCAATATGGGCACAAATTGCCTATTGAATGGTCACCATTATCTACTGAAAATCCTTCTTCTTTTACTAAGGACTATAAAGTAATAGGGCAGGATATTAAGCACTATGCGTTTGATGGGACTAAAAGAGTTTGGAGTGATGTTAATGCTAAAAGTTTATATACTTGGGACTTTGGTTATAAGGCTAATGTTACTTATGCGTATATAGATGTAGATACTTATCGTGGTGGTTATGATGATAATTATCAAGCGCCACCTATGCAGTTATATTGTGATGGAAGAAAGATTGGCTCTGTTGGTACACATGACGTACTTAAAAACTGGGCACCTTCTTTGAATCACTCTTGTCGTTATATGGAATTAAAAATGTCTGATAGTTCCGGTGGCGGTCGTAATCGAACGATGATTGTAGGGACTTGGATTACTACTACGGCTACGTTTTATTCTTATGTTACTAAGTGGAGTGAACCAACTGATTGGCGCTTTGAAAAGCCTTATAAGCGTATATATGGAGAAAATCCTGAAATTCCAGTTGAAAGAACTGTATATAGTCATCCTTTGAATTATCGAATTAATTACGATTTAGATGGTGGTACTTTTGTGGGCAGTCCTGTTTATACATATACCGTCTTTGATGAAGTAATACTTCCTGGTGCGAATAAAACCGGTTATGATTTTCTTGGCTTTGTCGACAGTAAGGGGAATATAGTAAGCAAAATTGAAAAAGGAACTTATGGAGATATTAGCTTAAAGGCTACATATAAGAGAAAACCTCCAACTTTGTATATTTCCTACACGTACTTTGATAGAGAAGATAAAAATTTACCTATTAGGGAATTAATTGAAAGAGTTAATGGTAGCGCAAGAGATGAACTAGATGGGGATATCAGTGATGATATAAAGATTGAGAAGATTGTCTATAATGCCAACTATACCGTTAATAATCCTAATAGTTTAGATTTATCAAATGCAGGCTATATCGATGTTACTTTTTATGTCTTGAATTCAGGAAATATAAGAGCAGAAATAACTAGAAGATTTTATATTTTAGATAAGGGCCAAGAAATAGAAAATTATGATTCGGGATTAAAAATATATTCACGCTATATTTCAGAAGAATTTAAAGATAGCTTAGATAACAAGTCAATTTGGAGGACTAAAGATTATGTGGATGTTTTGTTCAATGCCTATAGGAAGTGATTATGCGTAGATTATTTAATGAACTAGGCTTAAGTGTTTTAGCGGCTACTTGTAGTATTATTGTCATCGATATTTTTATGACAAAATTAGATATAAGTGATTTCTTTATTCTTTGGCTAAAGAGGTTAATGTCATGAGAACTTTATTTGATGAATATGCAGAAGCGATCTTTACAGCCTTTATTTCCATTATTGTGTTTTCTGTCTTTATATCTTCACTTTTAAGTGACCTAATTGGTATGAATATGGACTTTGTTGATGAATCACTTAAACCTATTTATATAGAGAGTGAAATAAGTCCGGTAGCAATAGCATCGTTTAATGGCAAAGATTTATTAGTACAAATAAATGAAAAATTGGAATATAAAGATAGGGTAGAGGCTTATAACTCAAAAGGTGAGGATATTAAAGACTATATTACGGTAATTGGATTCGATAGTAGTGAAGTTGGTGAGAAGGAAATAACTTATCAATTAAATTACAATGGTGAGACAAAAGCCATTAATGCTAAACTGATTGTTGTCGATGAAAGGGAAGAAGTGAGCAAATGAAAAACATTTTTGAATATATGACCACGATGATTATTACGATGATACTAGTCTTTGTCTTTACAAGTATTATTTCAATTGGTTCTCAAATGATGAATGCTAGGCTAATTCATAGTGCTGGTATCGAAAAATTTGAATCGTCATATTATACTTATAACTTGAATGATTTGATCAATCATGAAGAGCTTAAGAATTGGTCCTTTGATTGTAAAGAACTTTCGTCTGTAAAAAGTAGGAGAGATTTCTTGATTACTTTAAATTACCAAATCAACTTACCTTTATTTAACAGAAAGATAAATGGTCAATTTAAAGGGTATGCAAAATGAGGGAACTTATTGATGAATATTTATCAACTGTACTTGATATAGTGATAATGTCGATATTTGTTGAGCTAATGTTGATGGTGACTAAGATGTTTTTAACAATTTAGTGTATAATTGTGGTGTTACGATAGACAGAGTAATTGTTTAATAAATTATAGAGAACCTTTGTTTGGTGTAAAAAGGTATTTGGTAAACAATGAAGATGGGTCTTAAACATTTGGTTCGATATGTAGGGTCAAACGTATGCTTGCGTTAAAAGCTTAAGTTAGAAGTAAGGTGGTACCGCGCATGTTGCGCCCTTGTGTCACCTTTTTTATTTTATTGGAGGAATTTTTGTGGGAAAGAATACTTATTACATTACAACGCCAATTTATTATCCAAGTGATAATTTCCACATTGGACACTGTTATACAACAGTAATTGCCGATGCACTAGCTCGTTATAAGAGACTTAAGGGCTATGATGTTTTCTTTTTAACTGGTTCAGATGAACATGGTCAAAAGATTGAAGAAAGAGCTAAGAAAAAAGGTTGCACACCTAAGGAGTTTGTTGATCCAATCATCGATAATGCCAAAGATTTATGGAAGTCTTTAGACATTTCATACAACAAATTCATTAGAACAACCGATCCTGAACATGTTGAGTGTGTTCAAAAAGTATTTAAACAGCTATATGACCAAGGTGATATCTATAAGGGAACTTATGAGGGCTGGTATTGTACACCTTGTGAGTCTTTCTGGACTGAGTCTCAATTAAAGGATGGCAAGTGTCCTGATTGTGGTAGAGAAGTTAAGCTAACTAAAGAAAATGCTTATTTCTTAAAGCTATCTAAGTATCAAAAACAATTAGAAGAATACCTAGAGGGTCATAAGGACTTGATGCAACCAGTTACTAGATATAACGAAATGTATAACAATTTCTTAAAGCCAGGTCTAAAGGACTTATGTGTATCTAGATCTTCTGTTAAGTGGGGTATTCCAGTAACATTTGATCCTGAACAAACAGTTTATGTTTGGGTTGATGCCTTGACTAACTATATTAGTGCTTTAGGTTATAAGTCTGATGATGAGTCTTTATTTGAAAAATATTGGCCAGCTGATTTACATTTGGTTGGTAAGGAAATTTTTAGATTCCATACAATCATTTGGCCTATTATGTTAATTGCCCTATGTTTACCTTTGCCTAAGAAGGTATATGGCCATGGTTGGTTGACTATGGGTGGTGATAAGATTAGTAAGTCTAAGGGTAACTTTAAGGATCCACGTTTATTTATCGAAGACTATGGTGTAGATACTATTAGATATTTCTTATTAAGTGAAGTACCATTTGGTTCTGATGGTAATTTCTCGGAATTATTAATGGTTGAAAGACGTAATAGTGACTTATGTAATGTTTTGGGTAATCTAGTAAATCGTACTATTTCAATGGCTAATAAATACTTTGGTGGTAAGGTATCTAAGATTTCTAATATTACCGAATTAGATAATGAAGTAATTAATTATCTAAATAATATGGATAAGGATGTTGATGAGAAGTTAGAAAGTTTAAATGCACCAGCGGCATTGGCTGATATTTTTTCTAGATTAAATCGTTTAAATAAGTATATTGATGAAACTGAGCCTTGGAAGTTGGCTAAGCTTGAAGATAAGTCTCGTTTAAATGATGTTTTATATGTGATCTTGGATGGTATTAGACTATGTGCAATTGAATTAGAAGCCTTTATTCCAGCTACTTCTAAGAAGATTTATGAACAAATTAATGTGAATGATGCATCATTTGAAAATAATACAATTGGTTATGTTGAAAGTTATCAAGTTACTGAAAAGCCTGAAATTTTATTCGCAAGAATTGATGAAAAGGAATTAAAGGAAAAGCTTGAGGCAAAGGAAATTGAACATTTACCTGAAATTAGTATCGATGACTTCGCTAAAATGGAAATGGTAGTTGGTGAAGTGTTAGAATCAAAGAAGCATGAGAAAGCTGATAAGCTATTAGTGTCTAAGGTTGATATTGGTGGTGAAGTGAGACAGATCGTTTCCGGTATCGCAGAACATGTTGATCCAAAGGAGTTTGTAGGCAAAAAAGTAGTTGTTTTAGCTAACTTAAAGCCTGTAAAAATCAGAGGTGTAGAGTCACAGGGTATGATTATCTGTGCTGAGAATGAAGGAAAGATTGAAGTAGTTACTTCTTCTTTACCTGCTGGTAGTAAATTATCTTAAGCTTATGAAAAAAGTATTGGCGATAATTGTTTGTAAGATTGTAAGAGTAATTGGCAAATTAGTTGGCAAGGGCTCTAGCTTACCAGGAAAGATAGCTTTAAAGATTGATCCTAATATCTTGAGTGAAGTGAAATTGCCTAAATATGTTATCGCGGTAACTGGTTCCAATGGTAAGACAAGTACGGTTGAGATGATTAAGGCAGTACTTGATAGGAGTGGCTTATCAGTTGCCTATAATGGTGAAGGTTCAAATCAATTAGAGGGTGTTACAACTTTTATTCTTGATAATGCTGACTTAAAGGGCAATGTTAAGAAGGATGTTGTCTTACTTGAGTCTGATGAAAGATATGCAAGACATACTTTTAAGCATTTTGTGCCAACTTATTATGTAATTACTAATCTTTATCGTGATCAAATGACTAGAAATGGTCATCCAGAGTGGATGTTTGATATTATCAAGGACAGTATCCATGATGGTTGCAAGTTATTATTGAATAGTGATGATCCTTTGGTTAATGCCTTTGGTGATAATGATGATATCTATTTTGGCATTGACAAATATAAGGATTCAACCAAAGAGAATACTAGTGTCTATGATGATGGCAAGTATTGTCCTAAATGTAAGAATAAATTAGTTTATGATTATCATCATTATGGACATATTGGTTCTTATAAGTGTACGGTTTGCGATTATAAGCGTCATGAGCCTAAGTATCACATTACCGATGTAAATTTAGATGAAGGCTACTTAATTATTGACAGTGAGTATAAAATTTCATTAGCTTTAAAGAGTATCTATAATGCCTATAATGTCCTAGCTTGTTACTCAATTTGTAGAGAATTAGGAGTAGATTCTAAAATTATTGTAGATACACTAAATAACTATATTCTTAAGAATGGCCGTGTAGTTGAATTTAAGGTTGGCAATAATTATGGAACTTTATTAACTTCTAAGCATGAAAATTCTATTTCTTATGATCAATCTTTAAGAGTAGCAACAAATTATAAGAAAGATGTCACAGCATTCGTGATGGTTGATGCGATTTCTAGAAAATATTTTACTAGTGAAACATCTTGGTTATGGGATATTGATTTTGAATTATTGAATAGTCCTAATATCAAGAAGATTGTCTTGACTGGTAGATATGCCAGTGATGTTGCTGAAAGATTCTTATATGCAGGTATTGACTTTAATAAGGTATATCTAGAAAAGGATATTGAAACAGCTGTTAATTATCTAAAGAACAATACGATTGGTCATATTTATGCGATTACTTGTTTCTCTGATCAACATAAGTTGTTGAATAGGGTGGAGGTGCTTAAATAATGAAGATTTTACATTTATACTATGATTTAATGAATCTTTATGGTGAATATGGCAATGTGGTTGTATTGGCTAAGCATTTAGAAGACCAAGGTGAAAAGGTTATTGTAGATAAACTTACAATTGGTGATAAGATTGATTTCGCTGATTATGATTTCATTTATTGTGGCAGTGGTACTGAAAAGAATCAAATGGTTGCGTTAAATAATTTATTAAAACGTAAAGATAACTTAATAAAGTCTAAGGGAATTATCTTCTTTACTGGCAATGCGATGGAACTGTTGGGTGAAAAGATTGCTGAGCATAAAGCTTTAAATATCGTACCAATTAAAACAACATTAACTGATAAAAGATATACAGGTGATGTGATTGTTAAAAACGATGATATTGGTGAAGTAGTTGGCTTTATCAATAAATGTTCTCATATTGAAGAAAAAGAAGATATTAAATTGTTTGATTATTTATTTAAGGACAACAATCTGGTTGATAATATGTATGAGGGATACCATATTGATAATATCTATGGAACTCATATTATTGGTCCGATCTTGGTTAAGAATCCATGTTTAATGAATCATATTGTTTCTAAGCTTTTAAAAAGAGATCTTAAAGCTATAGATTATCCTTACGAAGAAGATAGTTATGAAGTTACTTTGAATGCCTTGAAGGAAAGAATTAAATAAAAGTAGGAGTGATGATCCTACTTTTATTTAGAACTTAAACTTATTAATGTTGATGTCAATTGCGCATTCTTTTTCTTTTTTAATAAACATCAGCATGTATAAGGGTAGATATAAGATATTGTTTTCAAATGTAATATTTTCTTTAGAGAAGACAATGGCTTTGGCTTTATATATCTCTTTAATGTTGTTGATGGCAGAATGCCTTTGGTATCCTTTACCGCTTTTAACTTCTATTAAAACGACTCCATTTTCATCTTCAAAAAGAAAATCAATTTCACCATATTTCTTACTGTTATAGTAATATAAATCGATTCCTTTGTTTACAAGTTCTTGGGCTACAACATTTTCATAAATCGAGCCTGCATTTATGTCTTTATCATTATTAAGAATCATTAATTTACAATTTTTACCATACAAGGTTGTTAACATACCAATATCAGATAAAAATACTTTCATTAAAGAACTTTTTTCATTTAATTTTAAAGGACTCTTTGGTTCTGTAACATTGAAAGCAGGTAAAGCTACTCCAGCTTTATATAGCCATACAAAACTATCGCTAATTTTTTCATATCTTAGGTTCTTATTGATGTCTGCGATATTAAAACGTTTATTACTACTGTTTAATTCAGTTGGAATTAAGTCGTAAATATTGGAAATAATTAATTTCTTATCTTCTGATTCGTACTTAGTGAAATCAACTTTATATTGTTCAACTATATTGTTGTGAATATCAATAACATCATCTATGTTGTTGGTTTTTAAGTATGCATCTACTGCAGCAGGCATACCACCAATAATCATGTAAAGATTAAATAGATTCATCATTCTTTCGTGAATATAAGGATCTACTTCTTTATGGTTGATGTAAGCGTTTTTTAAAATGTCGAATACTTCATCTTGTATATTAAATAATTGTAGGAATTCTTTAAAAGAAAGAGGGTACATCTTAATTGTTTTTAAATAGCCAACCGGAGCAGATTTTAAACCTGACATTTCAATACCTAAAAGACTGCCTGATAATATAAACTTATATCTTTCATCATCAGCTAAAAATTTTATTTTAGTTAATATTTCTTTATAAACTTGAATTTCATCAAAAAAGAATATCGTTTTATTTGGAACAACCTTTTTATCAGTATTTAAAGACAATTTAAGAATAAGATCATCGGCGTTGTTAGAGTTTTTAATAATATCAACAACTTTTTCATTATTGATTAAATTGTATTCTATGAAAGTATAAGATGATTCTTCTAAACATTGTCTAATGATGAAGGTCTTGCCAACTTGTCTTGCACCATCTATTAAAAGGGCGCGTTTATCGTTTAAAATCCATTCATTTATTTCTTTTTCTACATCTCTTTTTAGCATCTTACATTTTCCAATGTTATTTTACATTGTTTTAGTACGTTTTCCAATACAAAATAGGGTTATTTTAGTACGTTTTTCCAAAATGTGATTTTGGGTATAAGAAAAGCTCCTGTTTTTAGGAGCTTTAAATTCTTATGCCTTGTGATCGCAACCTAGAACATCAGTAATCTTGTGCTTAACAAGTTCCTTGATGTTGTTTCTAGCTGGCTTTAAGTATTCTCTTGGGTCAAACTTTTCAGGGTGTTCATCGAAGAACTTTCTGATTGTAC
>JALFIR010000004.1:0-27074 GCA_022776215.1 Solobacterium sp.
CAACTCTTTTGAACATTCATGTATCATCCTCCTAGGCAAAATGATACTTATTAATGTAACAAAAAAGCCAATATAATTTTGTAGGTTTTAGTACATTTTTATATTGTCCTATTTCCTACATTTTTATATTAGCCTTTCCAGCTGGAAACATTATTTCTTTTTTATTCTGTTCTAACCAACTATTGATTAAAAAATGCTAAATATATGTGGAAAAGAAGTTGAGACTTTGATTTGGCTTAGATAATCTAGTACGGGTTGCATTTTAAAGAAGCTTGTTGATGAATGCAAGCTATTACAATTAGGAGGCAAAATGATAATGACCTGTATCTTCCATTCCTATAAGGATATCCTTTTTAGGTAATCCTTTAAATGAAGAGAGTAGTTCTTCAAATCCAACTTTATTGTTGTTGAAAAACTTAGGCTTAACGATGGATTCACCAGTCTCTTTGTTGATGATACAAAAAGAGTGCTTGTGTTTCTGGGTGTCGATACCAACTAAAAACATAAAATTACATCCTTTCAAAATAGTATATGTGCGATGCGCTTGTTTGCCACAACACTTAAACCACAAAACCTGGTTCAAAATGCGAATTCAAAGACTCATCTAACTAATCATTGTTTTGGAATAAGGTGTTGTAAGAGCCTCCATTAAGTAGTCAATGCCACAGGAATTTTTACAAATCCACATTCACATATTTCATATGATACAAGATACAATTACCGTCATCAACCACGGTTAATAGGTTGATAGATAAAGGAGATGTATATTGTTTATGACTGTTTTATGAGTCAATAACAATATACCAGCTAGTTGAAATATAAAGTATGTGCTTAGAAAGTAGTTAAAACGAGGTTGAAAACTATATTACTAAAGTTTATAATTACGAAGTACGAAGATTAAGACACGATCTTATTATTGATGATATAGAGAGGCCATGGGCGGTGAAAATGGTCCTAGATAATATGATTACTACTTATGAGTTCCACTAATACTGGACGTTACTCGCGTTAAGAGATTAAGTTAGAAAATAAGGTGGTACCGCGTTTATTTACGCCCTTGTATCACCTTTTTTATTTTAGGAGGTTACAATGATTAACATTAAGGAAAACGAACACTTAAATACTTTGAACCACTCTTGTGCTCACTTACTAGCTCAAGCGGTGTCTCATTTATATCCAAATGCTAAATTTTGGGTAGGTCCTGTAATTGAAGAGGGCTTCTATTATGATATCGATTTAGGAGATGATGTTATTAAGACTGAAGATCTTGAAAAGATTGAAAAGGAAATGAAGAAGATTGCCAAGGATGGTAAGCGTATTGTAAGACATGAAATTTCTAAGGAAGAAGCTTTAGAAATGTTCAAGGATGATCCATATAAGATTGATTTAATCAATAGAATGGATGAAAATGAAACAACTATTTCATGTTATACACAAGGTGATTTTACAGATTTATGTAGAGGACCTCATGTTGATACAGTTAAGGAATTAAAGAATTTTAAACTAATTAAACATTCTGGAGCTTATTGGAAAAATGACGCTAAGAATAAGATGCTTCAAAGAATCTATGGTGTATGCTTCGACAATAAGGAAGACTTAGAAGCTTACTTAAAGGAATTAGAAGAGGCTAAGGAAAGAGATCATCGTAAGATTGGTAAGGATTTAGAAATCTTTATGACTTCACCTTTAGTTGGTGCTGGTATGCCATTATGGTTACCAAATGGTTCTATTGTACGTAAACAACTTGAAAACTATATCTACAAGAAGGAACAAGCGCTTGGCTATGACCATGTATATACTCCATGTGTTGGTACTAAGCAATTATATGTAACAAGTGGCCACTGGGATCACTATCAAAAGAATATGTTCCCACTAATGAAGGTTGATGATGAAGAATTCGTATTAAGACCAATGAACTGTCCTCACCACATGTTAGTTTATAAGAACAAGTTACATTCATATCGTGATCTTCCAGTTAGAATTGGTGAATTTGCCACTGACTTTAGATATGAAGCATCAGGTGCTGTTAAGGGTCTTGAAAGAGTTAGATGTATGTGTCAAAATGATGCTCACTTATTCGTAACTCCTGAACAAATCGGTGAAGAATTCAAGAGAGTAGTAGCTTTAATTCTTGATGTTTATAAAGACTTCGGTATTAAAGACTATAAGTTTAGATTATCTTTAAGAGATAAGGAAGATAAAGAAAAGTACTTTGATGATGATGAAATGTGGGATAATGCAGAGAATAAGCTAAGAGAAGTATTAAATGAATTAGGTGTTGAATACTTTGAGGCTAAGGGCGAAGCTGCTTTCTATGGCCCTAAGTTAGACGTAGAAGTTAAACCAGCTGTTGGTCCTGAAGTTACACTATCAACTTGTCAATTAGACTTCTTATTGCCTCGTAGATTTGAACTTAACTATATTGATTCAAATGGTGAAAAACAAGTTCCAGTAGTAATTCATAGAGCAATCTTTGGCACTTTTGATAGATTTACTGCCTTCATTATTGAAGAAACAAAGGGTGCGTTCCCATTGTGGTTGGCTCCAAGTCAAATCGTAATTGTTCCAGTAAATAGTGAAATCCATGCTGACTATGCATATAAGGTAAAGGAAGCATTAGCTAGTGAAGGATTTAGAGTGGAAGTAGATGCTCGTAATGAAAAACTAGGTTATAGAATTAGAGAAGCACAACTTAAGAAGATTCCAGTAGAAATCGTTGTAGGTGATGGTGAAATCGCTGAAGGTAGTGTTAATATTAGAAGATTTGGTGTTCAAGGTAATACTTCAATGAAACTTGCAGACGCTATCACTTTATTCAAAGACGAAGTTAAAAAGTTTACATGTTAAAGAAAGTAACATTAGTACTACTTCTATTACTTCTATGTGCTTGTAGACCAAGCGTTGTAGAAAATAGCAACGGTGATAATTTTAATATCTTATCTGTTGATCAATCAGCTTCATTATCGTTATTGTGTTTTAAAGAAGATGAACACAATATTGAGATTACTAGTGATGTGAATACATTAAGTGAAGCCTTTGATAAGGATGATAAAGATATTATAATTGCACCTGTTAATATAGGAGTTAAGAAGTGCCTTGAGAATGATAATTATAAATTATTAGCTATCTTAGCTCATTCTCATTACTATATTTGTTCTACTGATGAAGCTTTTAATAAAGGTGATGTAGGAGTTTATGGCGAAAAAACGGTTCTAGGTGGTGTTTTAAATGCTCTGAGTGCTAATCTTTCTAAATATAACTTTATCTATTATGATAGTGTTCAAGCCTTAAAAGATGACTTGAACAATGGTGTAATCAATTCAGCTGTTTTAAGCGAAATTGATTATAATGATTTCAATAATTATCAAGATTTAAAATTTTATAAGATTGAAGAAATCGATAATGTCTATCAAAAAGAATATAGTTATAGTGATTTTCCTACCTATGGTCTATTTGTAAGAGATGATGTTCTTAAAAATAGACAAAATGATTTATCTAATTTTATTAGAATTGTTAGAACTAGTATTAATTCTTATAAGAATGATAAGACAACATTTAATAAAGTTTTAGAGAATGCTGATTTGGAAAGACTAGGTTTCAATAATCCAAGCCTTATCTCTGAAAGTTATAATTATTGTGGTATCTGCTTCGAATATGCCATCGATGAATATGAAAGTCTAAAGTCTTTATTATCTTGTATGGATATCGAATTATCTGAAAGGGTAATCGTTCAATAAGTAAATAAGCCGACAAATTTAATAAGTCGGCTTTTATAAACTCTATTGATATTTATATTTAAAGGATGGTTTAACCATCCTTGTAGCTTATTTGTTTACTTCGGTTCTTAAGAATTCAATTGCTTCATCAATTGTAAGTTCTTGAACATCATCACAACCACGCTTCTTTAATTCAACGATACCTTCACCAATTCGCTTACCAACAGTAATACGATAAGGGATACCAATTAGTTCAGAGTCATTGAACTTGATACCAGGTCTTTCGTTTCTATCATCTAGAATTGTTTCAACACCAGCTGCATTTAACTTATCATATAGTTCATTACCCTTAGCAACCTGTGTTTCATCTTTCATCGACATGATAAGAACGATACAGTGATATGGAGCAATATTTAATGGCCATACAATACCTTTTTCATCATTGTTTTGTTCAACAACAGCAGCAATTGTTCTGCCAACACCAATACCATAAGAACCCATCCAAACATCTTCTTGTTTGTTGTCCTTGTTTAAGTAAGATAGGTCAAGAGCCTTTGAATACTTAGTACCAAGTTTGAATGTATTACCAACTTCAATACCCTTAGTCATCTTAAGTGGTTTGCCACACACTGGACAAATATCTCCTTCCATTACATTAGAGATATCCGCAACCATATCAGCCTTAATATCACCAGGATTAGCATTCATCAAGTGATATCCTTCTTTATTAGCACCACATACAAAGTTATGCATATTCATAACTTCATTATCAACAATCATCTTAGCATTTAAGCCAATTGGACCTGTAAAACCAGGTACTGCATTAGAGGTTGCGATTAGGGCATCGTCCGCAAAGTTAACTTCACTACAGCCTAATAATTTGCAGACCTTAGTTTCATTTAATTCACGATCACCTCTAATGAATAGAACAACTAGTTCATCATTGATATTCATAAGTAGTGCTTTAACTGATTTTTTAGGATCAACATTTAAGAAAGTACATACTTCTTCAATTGACTTACAATTAGGTGTAGCTACTTCAGTTAACTCAAGTGGTGCTTCGAGAGATTCTTTAGTAACAAGTTGAGCTACTTCTTCATTACTAGAATAGCCACAATCACAATAGATAACACTATCTTCACCAACTGGTGTAATAGCTTGGAACTCTTCTGACAACAAACCACCCATGATACCTGTATCAGCTTTTACGATACGATAATCAAGACCAATTTCATCAAATATTGCCTTATAAGCATCAAACATCTTCTTATAAGCAACATCTAAGCCTTGTTCATCTATGTCGAAAGAATAAGCATCTTTCATCACAAATTCTTTAACTCTAATTAGACCAAAACGAGCTCTAGGTTCATCACGGAACTTAGTTTGAATCTGATATAGGCTAAATGGCATGTCCTTATATGATCTAATCATTGACTTACTTGCAAAGGCAAATAATTCTTCATGAGTTGGACCTAGTACCATGTCCTTACCAGTACGATCTTTTAGCTTGAAGATAGAAGGACCAAACCCTTGTAGTCTTCCTGAATTTTCATAGTATTCACTGGCAATTAACGCTGGCATCTTAACTTCTTGGCTACCAGCATTGTTCATATGCTTTCTAATGATTTTTTCTACTTTATCTTGTACTCTTAATCCTAAAGGAAGCATCATATAAATTCCGGCAGATGTTTTCTTGATATAACCGGCTTTTACAAGTAGATTTCCACTTTTTGAGTC
The DNA here is from genome assembly GCA_022776215.1 of Solobacterium sp. Lineage (GTDB taxonomy): Bacteria > Bacillota_I > Bacilli_A > Erysipelotrichales > Erysipelotrichaceae > Colivicinus. The sequence continues at coordinate 5,454 of JALFIR010000004.1, forward strand.
TTCATCTCTTGCGTCTTCTCTTAATGTAAAAAAATAAGAATCTTTTAATTTCATGACGTAAACTCCTAACTTTAACAATTTTATCATAGTTAGCCTCTAAAAATGTGGTATATTAGATAAAAATAAAGGGGCAGGTATGGCAAAATTTTTTAAAGAAGAATCTAGAACATTTAACGAATACTTACTAGTACCAGGTTTATCTACAAGAGAAAACACTCCTAGTAATGTTGATCTTACAACACCTTTAGTTAGGTTTAAAAAAGGTGAAGAAAGTACAATCAAGCTAAAACTTCCAATGATAAGCGCAATCATGCAGTCGGTATCAAATGATACTATGGCTATTGCTTTGGCAAAAGAGGGTGGTGTCAGCTTCATTTATGGTTCTCAAACTATTGAGCAACAAGCTGAAATGGTTAGAAAAGTAAAGACTCATAAGGCTGGTTTTGTAATTTCTGACTCAAATGTTAAGCCTGAAAATACTATCGCTGAACTATTAGAAGTAATTGAAAGAACAGGACATTCTACTGTGGCAGTTACTGATGATGGTAAGAATCATGGTATTTTAAAAGGTATTATCACATCTAGAGACTATCGTTTAGGCAGAGTCTCATTAGATGATAAGGTAGAAAAATACATGACACCAATTGAAAAGTTGGTATGTGGTCATGTTTCACTTACATTAAGTGAATGCAACGATTTAATTTGGGATAACAAGTTAAATAGTTTACCTATCTTAGATGATGAAAAGCGTTTAGTTTACTTAGTATTTAGAAAAGACTATGAAGCCCATAAGGAACATCCAAATGAACTATTAGATGAACACAAGAGATTTATTGTTGGTGCTGGTATCAACACAAGAGACTATGAAACAAGAGTTCCTGCACTAGTTGAAGCAGGTGTTGACGTATTATGCATTGACTCATCTGAAGGTTTTACTGAATACCAAAAGGATACAATTGCTTGGATTCATGAAAAGTATGATGGTAGAGTTAAAGTCGGTGCTGGTAATATTGTTGATGAAGATGGTTTCCGTTTCTTAGCTGATGCAGGTGCTGACTTCATTAAGATTGGTATCGGCGGTGGTTCTATTTGTATCACAAGAGAAACAAAGGGTATCGGTAGAGGTCAAGCTACAGCTGTTATTGAGGTTGCTAAGGCAAGAGATGCATACTTTGAAGAAACTGGTATTTATGTGCCAATATGTTCAGATGGTGGTATCGTTTATGACCATCATATTTCTTTAGCTCTTGCGATGGGCGCTGACTTTGTAATGTTAGGCAGATACTTCTCTCGTTTTGAAGAATCTCCAACTAATAAGATTATGTTAAATGGTTCTTACTATAAGGAATACTGGGGTGAAGGATCAAATCGTGCTAGAAACTGGCAAAGATATGATGTTGGTCAAAAGTCTGGCATGTCTTTTGAAGAAGGTGTTGACTCTTATGTGCCTTATGCGGGTTATTTAAGAGATAATGTTAGGGTTACTACTGCTAAGATTAAGTCAACTATGTCTAACTGTGGTGCTAATAACTTAACTGAATTTAGAGATAAGGCTCGCTTAACTCTTGTATCAAGCACTTCTATTGTTGAGGGTGGTGCTCATGACGTTGTGGTTAAGAAGAATTCTAATGGTCAAGGTAACTTCTAAGAATAAATAAGATGTTAAAGTTGTATGTATTTTAATATGTACAACTTTTTTAATTAAAGATAGAGTAAAGATTATGTTAAGAAACAGTAGTATTTATCAAGTATTTGTCAGAAATTATAAGGGGGAAGGTAAGTTTAAAGATTTAATTAACGATATTAAAAGAATAAGCGATATGGGCTTTGAATATTTATATCTATGTCCTATTCATCCGATTGGTAAGGTTAATAGAAAGGGTACTTTAGGTTCCCCTTATGCCATAAGTAATTATTATGAAATCAATGAAGAATATGGCGGTATGGAAGATTTTGATGATTTAGTTAAAGAGTGCCACAATAATAATCTAAAGATAATGATTGATATCGTTATTAATCATAGTTCTCCTGATTGTGTTTTTACTTTAACTAATCCTGAATTCTATTATCGAAATAATGAAGGCAATTTTGGCAATCGTGTAGCTGATTGGACTGATGTCATTGACTTTAATTATGATAATAAAGCTTTAAGAGAAGAAATGATTAAGATGTTGTCATTTTGGGCTAATAAGGGTGTTGATGGTTTTAGATGTGATGTTGCATCCCTTGTTCCATCTGACTTTTGGTTAGAGGCAAAAGAAGCTATAAGTAAGATTAATAAAGACTTTGTATGGCTTGGTGAAAGTGTTGAATTTGAATTCATCGAGGTGATTAGAAAACTTAGCTTTAAAGCCTTTACTGATTACGAATTATTTGAAGCCTTTGATATGTTGTATAGCTATGATATTAAGTCTTTTATTAATGATGCCTTTATTAATGAAAAGAATTTAAATATGTTGGCTAGAATGATTAATTATCAAAATTCTGAGTTTAAATTAAATAATCTAAAAGTTAAATATCTAGAGAATCATGATAATGAAAGAATCTATACTTTATTAAAGAAGAATAAGAATAAAGTATTAAATTATTTAGCTTTCATTTATCTACAAAGAGGTGTTCCTTTTGTCTATGCAGGACAGGAGGCGTGGTGTGAACATAAACCGACTTTATTTGATAAGGATATGCTAGATTGGTCTAATTATGATGAAACTTATGTTGAACTAATTAAGAAACTTAACTCTTTAAGAAAATTAGATATCTTTAAAGATGAGACATATTGCCATGTAGGTGAACATGAAGATTATTTCGATGTTACTTTAAGCAGTGAAAAAGAAGAATATTATGGTATCTATAATGTCTTGGACTTAAAAGATAAAATGAAGACTGAATTAAATGATGGAGCTTATATTAATTTGATTGATGATAAGGAAGTTATAATCACAAATACTGAAGTAGATTCTTCTTGTTTACCATTGTTTGTAAGAGTTAAATGATTGAGTGCTTAAGTACTCAATTTTTAATATTTAGGGTAGGAATTTTATCATTTATCGGCAACTATATTATGAAAGGAGATGACGACATCTTAGATAATTGTTTTTTGATAAAGTTAGAAATGCTAGTTCTTATTGTGATTGATAATTAAATAAGTATAGCAGGGATAATAACGGATGTCGTTTAGATGATTTATGCATTGTTTAAAGATTGATAGTGGATGATGTGGCATTTTTTATGTCATGTTTGTTGAATATTAATTTTTAATAACGTTTATTGTGTATTTAACTTAGAAGAAGGAGCAAATGAAAATGGCAATGGAAATTTTTTTACAAATATCGTATTGAGCGATCCAAAAGAAGTCCAAATGTTTATAGATGCAAAAAAATTAATTAGATCATCAATTGCTCCATTGTTAACAGATTTAGATGAGATTCGAAATCTTTTAGGAGTTGAAACTTATAACGACAAAAAATAGTTAGCGTGCGATTTATATTCTTGACATGATAGAATTGCTTGGAAAAAGTTGCTGTAGTGGATATAGAGAATATTTAATTAAGCTATGTTAACACAAAGATTTTAATAATTTGACAAATAGTATTAAATACTTTAGACTATCTTTAGTGATCGTTCTGTAGAAACTTGCGAAGCCTACAGGCGGGGGAGAGCCTAAGGTTTCTCCCTCTTTTTTTGTTGGAGAATGATTTGAAAGAACAAAAGAAATTTGTTACTTTTGATGAACAAGTTGATTTAATAATAAACGATAAACATATTACTGTGGTGGATAGAGAAAATGCTAAAGATATCTTATCTAGAATTGGGTATTTTCCATTAATGGAAGGCTATAAACATTTATTTAGGAAACAAAATTCAAATATTTATAAAACTGAAACTACTTTTGATGAAATAGTTAATCTTTATTATTTTGATGAAAAACTTAGAGAATTATTTTTGAGATATCTGTTACAAATTGAAAGACATTTAAGGACGTTGATTTCTTATTATTTTGTTGAATGTTATGGAATTTCTCAAGACGAGTATCTTAACGTTAACAATTATAATAAAGCTAGAAAAAATGTTATTAACAAATTAGTTGTAATACTAGAAAAAACCACCAATACAACAGATTATAACTATATAAATTATTATCGAGATACCTATGGCAATTTGCCACTTTGGGTAACTACTAATGTTCTTACTTTTGGTAGTTTATCCAAAATGTTTACTGTATTACCTCAATCAATTAAATCTAGAATTTGTAAACATTTCAATAATATAAACCAAAATCAAATGGATAGTTTTTTATCTGTACTAACAAAATATAGGAATGTTTGTGCACATGGCGAATGTTTGTTTTCTTACAAAACCGTGGATTCTATTTCTGATACATCATTACACGAAAAATTAAAACTTCCTAAAAAGGGCAATCAATATATAAAAGGGAAACAAGATTTATTTGCGGTAGTAATTGTATTTAGGTATCTTTTGCCAAATGGTGACTTCTTAACTTTTAAAAGAAAACTAATTATGGAGATTGAAAATGTCGTTCAACTAAACCAACATGTCTCAAGGGAAGAACTATTGGATCTAATGGGTTTTTCAAATAATTTGATAAGGATATCAAGATATCAACTTTGAATCAAAAATAACTATATTTAAAAGAGAATGACATAGCGCATTCTCTTATTTATTCTCAATCTTCTTATAATTCGCAAAGTGAAGCTTTGCTACTTCATTAAGTCTATCCTTACCATACTTTTGAATAAAGATGAGGGCATCATTATCTACCTTCTCATCAGCACCCTTATGGAAAGTCATCTTATATTTGCGTTCTATTTCAGACATCTTCGTTAAAAAAGCGAATCTCGCGATTACTGATGCAGCAGCTACGGCAGGATATTTAGACTCAGCCTTAGTTTCAAATACTAAATCATGATAAACTTCAGCATCTTCTCTTAAATATGAATAATAAAGATTTTCAGGCGCAAATTGATCAACATAGGCAGCCTTAGGAATGATATATCCTTTCTTTAAAAGATTGATATAAGCCTTATTATGCAATTTAGCCTTAATCGCATTTAAATTGTAATGATCATGAACAGTGTTATATTGTTTATTCTCAAGAATCAATAAAGAATGCTTAAGTTCCTTCATTAAAGTAGGACCAACTTTAATAATATGTTCATCAGTTAATTGTTTACTATCAGTGATATGTAACTTATCTAACAAAGGAAATTGATCTTCTTCTACAATACAAGCACAAACACAAACTGGTCCAAAGAAGTCTCCAGTTCCCACTTCATCAGAACCTGCTTGTCTACATACTTTCTTTTCAATAAAGTCTTGAGCATAAAAAAGGGCATCACTACCTTGGAATACTACTTTATCATTAGTATAAATAGAAATAGTAAGGCCTTCTCTACTTATAAAAGTATCAATATATTCATTTTTAGATGGTTTGATATCGTCTTTAAAAGTTTCTTTAATCTTGTTAATCTTATCTTTTGGTAATTTTAGTGAAAATGTGTTCATATAATTAGTTTAACACAAACAAAAATATCCTTTATACTATAGATATGGTTATTTCGAGTGCATATTTTACATATTTAAACCTAGCCTTAATTATCCTATACCTAGCATTTGTAGTTATCGGATATAAGAATGGTTTAATCTTACAAATCGTTGATTTGGTATACAACATACTAGCTCTATTCATTGGTTACTTCTTAGCTCCAATACTAGCTAGTCATTTTCCTATTGTGAAACTAGATGAAGTCTATATGGCCTTAAAACTAAATGTTTTAATGGATACTCTTATCTATATGATAATCGTCTTTATCTTATTAAAACTACTTTATCTAATTATTAAACCTTTGTTTGGCTTTGTCTCAAAGATCCCTTTGATTGGCTTTGTCAATGATATTGGTGGTGCCTTAATGGGCATTGTTAATGCGACTATTGTGGTTTTATTGTTCTGTATGTTGTTAAATACACCTTTATTTAAAAATGGAAATGAAGTAAAAGAGAAAACATATTTAAAGACTATTAATGGTTTATCTTACAAGGCTTTAGAATTTTCAATGGATCATTTTGACTTTCAAAAAGAATTCAAAGACTTTGATATAGATAAGACAAGAATGGCCTTTGACAAGTGGTTAGAAGAACAAGGTGTTTTTGATGAATAATTATAATCATTTAGACTTAGATAAGGTTAAAGATTTAGTTTGCCAATATACTAGTATTAAACAAGCAAATGACTATATTCAAAATGAAGAAATTATCTTTAATCCTCTAGTAATTAAATCAAAACTTAATGATAGTGAAGAAGCTTTAACTTTATTAAAAAAAGACTTCAATCTATCTTTTGATGGCATTGTTGATATTGGTGATATCTTAGTAAAGGCTTCTAAAGATATTTGTTTAGATGGATATGAATTAGCCAGTGTTTTAACATTCTCTAATCATTGTCTAAGAATCAAAAATAGAATGAGTAGTCTAAGTGATGACTTAAATATTAAGGGTTATAGTGAATCTTTATTCATAGATGAAAACTTAATCAAAAGAATTGATAAGGTAGTGGATATTAACGGCAACATCAAAGAAGATGCTAGTCCTAAGCTTAAGTCTATCTTTGAATCTATTAATAGAAATGCTGATCATATAAGAAGTGCTTGCGCTACATTTGTGACAAGACATTCATCTTCTTTACAAGAAAATAATGTTTTTACTAGAAATGATAGAATAGTTTTCTTATTGAAGAATTCAGATAAACATAAATTCAAAGGCTTCCAATATGGTACTAGTGCTTCTGGCTTAGCCACTTATGTAGAACCTGAAGAATTTGTAGAATTAAATAATAGGACTCTTGCTTTAGAAAACGAAAAGTTAGAAGAAGTTAATAGAATACTAAGAGAAGTATCTTATTTTGTAGGCAAGGTAGCTTCCTTATACCAATTTAATTTTGATTCTTTAGTTAAATTAGATGTGATCTTTGCTAAGGCTGAATATGGTTTTTATAATTCAGGCTGTGTAGCTAGTATCAACTATGATCATAATCTATATATCAAAGACATAGCTCATCCTCTAATTGATTCAAAGAAGGTGGTCTTAAATACTTATACTTTAAGCAATCCATATAGAGGAATTGTAATATCTGGTACCAATACTGGTGGTAAGACCGTTGGATTAAAGTTAATTGGCCTATCTGTTTTAATGTCATATCTAGGTATTCCCGTACTAGCTAGTAAGGCTGATATACCTTTCTATGAAAATGTCTATATTGATATCGATGATAATCAATCAATCACTAATGCCTTGAGTACTTTTAGTGCCCATATTTCAAATATTAATAATATTTTAAATAGAGCCAATGAAAATTCTTTAATTTTGATTGATGAACTTATTTCAGGTACCGATCCTAAAGAAGCTCAGGCAATCTCTTTAGCTATTTTAAAAGAAATCTTAAGATCTAAGGCTTACTTTGTTATTACAACCCACTATGATGATATTAAGGAGTTTGCCTATAACGAAGAATCTATTTTGTTAAGTTCTGTTGGTTTTGATATGGAAAAGTTAAAGCCAACTTATAAGTATATTGAAAATTCTATTGGTGTTTCTAATGCGATAGATATCGCATCACGTTATTTTGATAATCAAAGACTGATTGAGGATGCTAAGGATTATTTGAAGCTTAATCTATCTAAACAAGAAGAATTGATTGAAAGATTGGCTAAGGAAATAGCAGAGAATGAATCTATTAAGAAGACTTTAAGTGAAGAATTAGAGAAAAATAGGTTGTTACAGGTGAAACTTGATACAAAGATAGCTGAATTTGAGAAAGAAAAAGATATTATAAGAGAAAAGTATCATAAGGAATTAAATGACTATATCGAAAAGATAAAGGAAGAAGCTTATGATAAGTTAGAAAGTATCAAGGATAAGGAAGATGAAAAAGTTATTCATGAGATTAGTAATTTAAAGAAGAATACTTCAAAGATTGAAAAGAAACCGGTAGTTTTTGAAGTCGGTGATCTTGTTAGAATTGGTGAATCTAATGGTGTTGGTGATATTGTTGAATTAAATGGCAAAAATGTAAGTGTCAATGTAAGAGGAATGATTATTAAGACTAAGACTAATAATCTAACTAAGTTGCCTAAGAAACAAGTTAAGAAAGAATATGTGCCAAGACAGAGAATGGAAAGAGTAAAAAAAGAAATCAACTTAGTAGGTGAAAGAGTTGAAGATGCTTTAGCTTTACTTGATCCATACTTAGATAGTGCCTTTGGCTCAGGACTAAGCGAAGTAAAGGTCATCCATGGTGCTGGTACTGGACAACTTAGAAATGGTATTCGTGAGCATCTTAAGAAAAATAAGATTGTCAAGGAATTTGGCAATGGTGATATATATGATGGTGGCGGTAATGTTACTATCGTTAAGTTTAAGAAATAATGGATATTAAAGATAAATTAAAGACCTTACCTTTAAAGCCTGGTTGTTATTTAATGAAAGACAAGGATGGTAATGTCATCTATGTTGGGAAAGCTATTAATTTAAAGAATCGTGTGAATTCTTATTTTAGGGGTGCTCATGATTATAAGACAACTAAATTAGTTAAGAATATTGTAGACTTTGACTATATTGTCGTTAATAGTGAGAAGGAAGCTTTAATACTAGAATATAACTTAATCAAAAAGTATGATCCTTACTACAATATTGTCTTTAAGGATGATAAGTCATATCCTTATATTCTTTTAAAAGATGGTGATATACCTTGTGTTGAAGTAATTAGACTTAAGAAGAATAATCGTAAATATAAGGGTAGACTATTTGGTCCTTATCCTGATATTGGGGCCGCTAGAAATACCGTAGCTTTAATTAATAGACTATATCCTACAAGAAAATGTAAGAATCTTGGTAATGAACTATGCCTTTATTATCATATTAACCAATGTCTTGGTTATTGTGTTAAGGATTATGATAAAGAAGCTTGTCTTAAGACAAAGAAAGATATCATTTCTTTTCTTCAAGGTGATACTAAGGATATCGTTAAAGACTTAAAAGAGAAGATGAATAAGGCTAGTGAACAACTAGATTTTAAGAGTGCCATTATTTATCGTGATTTAATAAATGATATTAATGTATCTGTTAGTAAACAAGTTATTGAACTTCATGAGAAGGAAAGTTTTGATGTCTTTAACTATTTTGTCTTAGATGGCTATATTGCGATAACGGGTTTAAATATCAGAAATGGTATTCTTTTAGGTAGTGATAAGATGCTAGATTATCTTGTTGGTGACCCCGAAAATTATGTTTCTAGTTATATTTATCAATATTATCAAATTAATCAAACAGTCAAAACCTTATATGTTCCTGAAAACTTATTGGGCTATTTACAAGGCTTAGATGGAATAGAAGTATTAAGTGTTACAAAGGGTAAGCGTAATCAACTATTACAACGTGCTTTAAGTAATAGTGAAGAGGCTTTAAGACAAAATAAGGCTATCTTAACTTCTAAGGAAGTATATTACGATAGTATTAGTAAGGAATTTGAACGTATTTTTGGTAAGAAAATAAATAGAATTGAACTATTTGATAACTCTCATTTAGCAGGTACTAATACAGTAGCGGCTATGGTTGTTTATAAAAACTTTAAGCCTTCTAAAAAAGATTATCGATTATTTAAATTAGAGGAAGGTGCTGATGATTTAAAGTCGATGAAAGAAGTAATCTATCGAAGATACTTTAGGGTCTTGAAAGATGATTTAGAAAGACCTGATTTGATTATTGTTGATGGTGCGATGATTCAAATAGAAGCTGCTAAAGAGATTTTAGAATCTTTAGACTTAGATATCACACTATGTGGTTTGGGCAAGGATGATAGTCATAATACCGCTTATTTGATGAATTCTAACTATGAAAAGATTGATATCAGTCCTGATAGTAATGTCTTCTTCTTTTTAGCAAATGCTCAAGATGAGGTCCATCGTTTTGCGATTACTTATCATAAGAAATTACGTAATAAGAATACTTATAAGTCTATCTTGGATGATATTGAAGGCTTGGGTCCTAAGACTAGGTTGAAGTTATTGAAGCAATATAAGACTATCTCTAACTTAAGGGAACAATCTCTTGAAGAATTAAAATCAGTTTTAAATGCTAAGGTGGCTGAAAGATTGTATAATAAGTTACACGATGATAAAGAATCTTAATGAAACACTATCACTTCTTGTCTTAATTATTATGTGCCTGTTCATGTTGAAGGTTGGATTGGGTATGATTTTTTCATCTCATTTAACAGGTACGGCAAGAGGTAATTTCGAATTACTTAAGAAGTATAGTGAAAATGATGAGGAATAATGGATACCATAACGATATTATTACTAATTTTAGTTATATTTTTACTTGCGGCAGTTTTTGCGATAATTATTTATCTTTTAAGAAATAATAAAAGAAATGATCATTTAAGAGATGATCTTTTAATCATTACTAATCAAATTAATAATGTAAAAGATAGTACAACTGATCGCTTATTACAAATCGAGGAACATCTAACAAATAATATTATTAAGACAAGTGAGATAACTAATAATACTTTTAATCAAATAAATGAAAGACTTATTAAGATTGATGATAATCAAAAGGCCTTAGATGACTTATCTACTAATATCATTTTTTTAAAGGATGTTATGGTTGATAAGAAGACTCGTGGTGCCTATGGTGAGGTTGAACTATATAGTATTCTTGAACAAGCCTTTGGAAGTGATAAACATTTCTATGATAAACAAGTAACACTACCTAATGGTAGTAGGGTAGATGCTTTAATTCATGGTTTTGGTTCTTTAGAAGATATTTGTATCGACTCTAAGTTTCCCTTAGAAAATTATCGAAGAATGTATGATAAGGATTTATCACAACTTGAAAAAGATAAGGCCAAGAATAGCTTTAAGGCTGATGTTAGTAAGCATTTAAATGATATTAGTTCTAAATATATTATTCCAGGTAGCACCGCACCGATGGCTTATATGTTTGTACCATCAGAGGCTATCTTCTCAGAGATTTATGGAAACTTTCCAGAATTAATTGATAAGGCTTATGAATTAAAAGTTTATGTTGTCTCACCGACTACCTTAATGGCCTATATAACGGCTATTAAAAGTATTTATCTAGGTATTAAGAAAAATGAGAAGGCTAAGGAAATCGAAAGATTATTGTTGGATCTATCGGTAGAGTTTACAAGGCTCAAGGATAGGGGTGAGACTTTGCAAAGGGATTTTGAAAGAATAATTCCGGATTTTGAGAAGATGTTTGTGACGGAAAATAAAATAATCAAGCGTTTTGCGGCAATTGAAAAGGGAGATATTGAAAATGATTAAGAAGTATTTTGATAAACAACTATTTATAATGTCCATCATCAGTGCCTTGGTATATTCCTTTGGCATTGCGAACTTTTCAATTCCGGCTAAGTTGTATCCAAGTGGTTTCTCTGGAATCTCACGTATAGTATCCGATTTATTAGGTGACTTCTTTCATATTGATATTTCTTATTCAATTTTATATTTAACTCTAAATTTTATTGTAGTTATTTTTGTATTTACTAAATTAGGTAGAAAGTTTACTATTTATTCAACTATTCAATTCTTGATGGTATCTTTCTTTACTTCTTTCTTTAAACAAATTATTTTTATCAATGAAGAAATCTTAATGGCAATTTTTGGTGGTTTGATTAATGGCTTAGGCGTAGGTCTTGCCTTATCTAATAATTTCTCAACGGCTGGTTTTGATTTTGTCAGTGTCTTCTTTGCGACTAAATATAAAAAAGATGTATGGAACTACATCTTTGGCGTTAATATTATCATCTTATTGATGGCTGGCTTGATCTATGGTTGGGATAGAGCTCTATACTCAATAATCTTCCAATTTACAAGTACTCAGGTAATCAAGTCTTTCCATAAAAGATACACTCATAAGACACTTACTATCGTTACTAAGTATCCAGATGAAGTGTCTAATGCTATCTTAAAAAGTATTAGACATGGTATTACCGAAATTCATGCGACTGGTTTTTATTCTAAACAAGATACAACTATTCTTTATTCAATTGTCAATTCTTTCCAAGCTAAAGAGGTTGTAAAAATTGTACTAGAAACCGATCCCCATGCTTTTATCAACGTTCAAAAGTCAGAGGCAATATTTGGCAATTACTATCAAAAACCATTGGATTAATAAAAGCTCCGTGAGGAGCTTTTAAAATTAATATTTGATTTCTAATCCTACTTGTTTCTTAACATCAACAAGTGTAACATGTGCAATCTTTTCAGCCTTTTTAGCGCCTTCTTCTAATACTTTTTCAAGTGTATGAGAAGCTAGGATTTCATTATATCTAGTTTGAATCTTTTCAAGTTCTGCACATACAATATCAGCTACATAGCCTTTAAGCTTGCCATAACCTTGATCGTGGAATTCTAAGACAATGTCTTCCATTGAACGATTAGTTAATGAAGAAGCGATTTCAATTAAGTTATATAGACCAGGTTGGTTTTCCTTATCTAATTGAATAACACCAACTGAATCGGTTACAGCAGACATAATCTTCTTTCTTGCAACTTTTAAATCATCTAATAAATAGATACAGCCCTTATTTGTTTCATCTGACTTAGACATCTTCTTACTTGGGTCTTGTAAAGACATGATACGAGCTCCGACTTTGGCAACAAGAGGTTCTGGTACTGTGAAAGTCTTAGAATACTTGTTGTTGAAGCGGATTGCAAGGTCTCTTGTAAGTTCAACGTGTTGTTTCTGGTCTTCACCAACTGGAACATAGTCGGCATTATATAGAAGAATATCAGCAGCCATAAGACATGGATAAGTATATAGACCAGCAGTTAGATTCTTTTCACCCTTTGCTGTTTTATCTTTAAACTGTGTCATTCTATTTAGTTCGCCTAAATAAGTGTTACATGCCATGATGTAGCCTAACTCTGCATGTTCATGAACATCTGTTTGTAAGAAGATAGTAGCCTTTTCAGGATCTAGGCCACAAGCTAAATATAAAGCTACCGCATCAGTTAAATTCTTCTTTAATTGGTCTGGTTCTTGATACTCAGTGATGCAGTGTAAGTTGGCGATAAAGACAATCATCTCATAGTCATCTTGATACTTAACAAAGTTTCTTAAGGCTCCAATATAGTTACCTAGAGTTAGCTGTCCTGTTGGCTTAATGCCTGATAACATTCTTTTCATAATTTTCCTCCTAAAAATAAAAAAAGCACCTCATGGGACGAAAGATTTCCGTGGTGCCACCCAAATTACTTCTTAATACGTTAACGCCGTAATACGATATCCAATTCGTTTATAAGACATTGTCAATTTTCAGCTTACATGACTCTCTTTTTTAATGTTTTTATAAACTACTGACTTCAATATAACACAATAAACAATAAATAACTATAAGGTATTGAGCTTATTAATCAATTTTCTTAAAATATAGTTATGATTGTTATATATACATCGCATGGTTGCGCTTCATGTCGTAAGGTTAAAAATTGGTTAAAGGATCGTAATATTAAATATATTGAAAAGAATATATTTAATACTTTATTGAATGATAAAGAAATTAAATATTTATTAAGTAGAACTGAAAATGGTACTGATGATTTGATTTCTAAAAGATCTAAGATTATTAGAGATAATAATATTGATTTAGATAGTTTTTCTACCGATGATTTATGTAAATTTATTGTAGAGAATCCAAGCGTATTAAAAAGGCCAATAATTATATCCGATAAGAATATGCAAGTTGGTTATGATGAAGAAGAAATAGATGCATTTGTGCCAAGCGAATTAAGAAAGCTTGCGGTATGTGATAAGAGTTGTCCTCATTATCCAACATGTGGTTATTTAAGAGAAGAAGAGGAATAGATGAAAGTATTAGTAGGATTATCAGGCGGTGTAGATTCAGCTATTGCCGCTTATGAATTAAAGAAACAAGGACTAGATGTAAAATGTTGTTTTATGCGAAACTGGGATTCCGCATTAAATAATGATACTTTAGGCAATAGTACTTTAAACAACGACATCTGTCCCCAAGAACAAGATTATAATGATGCCAAAAGCGTTGCGGATGCCCTTGGTTTAGAACTTTTAAGAAAAGATTATATTAAAGAATATTGGGATAATGTGTTTAAATTCTTTGTGGAAGAATATAAGAAGGGTAGAACACCTAATCCTGATATTTTATGTAATAAATATATTAAATTTGATTGTTTCCTCGATTTTGCGATGGAACAGGGCTTTGATATGATTGCCACAGGCCACTATATCAAGGCAGTTGATGGAGCTATTAGAAGATATTATAAGGCTAGTGATCTTAATAAGGATCAATCTTATTTCTTAGCTCAAGTAAGTAAGAAAGCTCTAGATAAATGTTTATTCCCACTTGGCGATATTGATAAACCACGTGTAAGAGAATTAGCTGAAGAATTAAATTTAAGTATTGCGAAGAAGAAGGATTCAACTGGTATTTGTTTTATTGGGGAAAGAGACTTCCGCAAGTTTTTGTCTAACTATATTCCAATGAAACCAGGTAAGATTATCGATATCGATACATTAGAAGAAATTGGTGATCATAATGGTGTTTATTACTATACCGTAGGTCAAAGAAAGGGCTTTGGCGTTGGTGGCAATAGAGGGCCATATTTCTGTGTAGGTAAGAATATTGAACATAATCTTCTATATTTAACTTCTATTAAAAATGAACATTATTTATATTCAGATAGTGCATATATTTCTGGAATTAACTGGATTAATGATTTACCAGCTGAGGCAAGTGAAATTGGTTGTAAGTTTCGTTATCGTCAACCTGATAATAAGGTAACTATCAAGAAGGTTTCAGATACGGAAGCTATGCTTCATTATCCTCAAAAGATTAAGGCTGTTGCCCCAGGTCAGGAAGCTGTTTTCTATTTGAATGATGAAATGCTTGGCGGTGGCACTATTGATAAAGTCTTTATTAATGGACAGGATGTCAATGAGTATCTTGATTCATTAGTTTTTAAGAAATGAAAGAAACAGTAAGTTTAGACGGAATTTTTATACGAACTATTTATAAGGCCTCAAATTATATGGTGACTAGATTCGAGCCTCTTGATAAAGGGGTGATTACGGTAACCGGGCCTTCTTTTGATTATGAGCCTTATACTAAATATACAATCAGTGGTTATTTTGATGAACATCCTAAGTATGGTTATCAATTTGTCTTAACGACAGTAAGTAAATATGTTCCTTCAAAGAAAGATGAAATAATTAAATTCTTATCTAGTTCTACTTTTAAGGGAATTGGTAAAAGAGCTGCTGAAAAGATCTATAGCTATTATGGTGATGATACTTTAAAGATTCTTAAAAGTGATGCTAGTGAACTTGATAGGATTGGTTTAACAAGTACCCAATTAAGAGGGCTCAAAGCTGGGCTCGAATCTTTTGGACAAGAAGCTGATGATATAGTTTTTGGCTTAATATCAGCAGGTTTTTCAACCATGGAGGCCAATCGCATTAAGAATGAATACAAGGAACATACAGCCTTAGTATTAAAAGATAATCCTTATCAAATCTATTATGATATCTATGGGATATCTTTTTCAAAGATTGTGAATTGTTTCAAGAATGTGGAAGTTGAAGATAAGGAAAGCAAATTTAAAGAGGCTTATCTTGTTTATGTATTCAAGGAAGTAAGTTTTAGAAAAGGCGATATTTATCTATATAAGGATGAATTTTTAAGTACCTATGCTCGATATTATAGTGATGGTGATGATGTATTAGATGAATTATTGACTAAGGAATTATTGGCTAAAGAAGAAGAAAGATATTATCTAAGAAGTGATTATGAGGATGAGAAGTTTATTGCGTCTTATTTGAATCATTTTGGTGAAGATATGGATGTAGAACCAATACTTTTGGATGAATCAATAGAGGAAAATGAAAACATTAATGGTATCAAGTTTGATGATTATCAAAAAGAAGCGATTAAAAATTTCTTTAATGAAAAGATGTCAATGATAATAGGTGGTCCTGGTACTGGTAAGACAACTATTATTAAATGTTTAGTTAATATCTTTAAGTCCCATTTCCCTTATCAAAATATTATTGTGGTAGCTCCTACGGGTAGAGCAAGTAAAAGAATCAATGAATTATCAGATGTCGAGTCTAAGACTATTCATTCTCTTTTAAAGTGGAACAAGGAAGATAATTCTTTTACTAATAATTTAGATAATCCGATTCTTTATGATTGTTTAATCATCGATGAGTTTTCAATGGTCGATAATTCTTTATTTGCGTCTTTATTAAGAGCCTGTAGTTATGTTAAAAAGATCTGTATCATTGGTGATAATGACCAATTGCCTTCTATTAGACAGGGTGATGTTTTAAGTGATTTGATTGAATCAAATAATTTTAAGATTAGTTATTTAAAATGTAATCATCGTCAAAAAAGTGGTAGTGATATCATTTCTTTGGCAAATGATATCGTTAATGAATGTGTTGACTTCAGTAAATATACTAATGATGTGTCGTTTTATGATATTAATAAGATTAATCATAAAGAAATAATTGATTTAATTAAGAATGATTTAGATGATAATAATATGCTGGGTTTGGATAATTTTCAAGTTTTATCAACTATGTATAAGGGTGTTAATGGGATTGATAATTTGAATAGTGTCTTACAGTCTGCATTTAATCCAAATAATATATCTTTACGTGAAAAGAAAGTGAATAATATTGTCTTTAGGGAAAATGATAAGATATTAGAACTAAAGAATCGTCCAACTGATGATGTCTATAATGGCGATATTGGTGTACTTGATGAAATAAATGAAGAAGAAAAATATTTCTATGTCAAATATGGAAGTGTTGATGTTTTCTATAATTTTAATGATTTAGGCGATATTACACTTGCTTATGCCATGTCTGTTCATAAGGCTCAGGGCAGTGAATATCCATATGTTTATTTCATTTTTGATCAAAGTCAAAGTCATATGTTATATAAGAAATTAATTTATACAGCTATTTCTAGAGCTCGTAATAAGTTAGTTTTAATTGGTGATAAGGATTTATTTTTGGCTTCTGCCAACAAAAAGTTGCCAAAACGTAAAACATCTTTAATAATGCGCCTTAAAAGTATGTTATGATAGTGCTTGAAGATAAGTAATTTAATTGAATTTAGAGATTAAGCATATGGTGAAAGCTTAAATAATTAAATGAAGCTACTTCAGTATTCTGATTAATACTCAGCGGTTATCGCCGTTATCGATTTAAGTGCTTGGTTATTTTTCCAAGAACTAAGGTGGTACCACGTATTTTGCGTCCTTAGATGGCGCTTTTTTTATTTTTGGAGGAAAATTAATGAAAAATCTATCTGGTAATGAAGTAAGACAAATGTTTCTAGACTTCTTCAAGTCAAAGGGTTTTATGATTGAACCAAGTGCAAGTTTGATTCCTCATAATGATCCAACTTTACTTTGGATCAATGCGGGTGTTTCAACTCTAAAGCAATACTTTGATGGAACTGCTAAGCCTGCTTGCCCTCGTATCGCGAATGCTCAAAAGTGTATTCGTACAAATGATATTGAGAATGTAGGTAGAACTGCTCGTCACCATACTTTCTTTGAGATGTTGGGTAACTTTTCTATTGGTGATTACTTTAAGGAACAAGCCATTCCTTGGGCATGGGAATTTTTGACAAGTGAAAAGTGGATTGGTATGGATCCAAAGCGTTTATATGTAACTGTTTATCCAGATGACCAAGATGCATATGATTTATGGGTTAAGGCTGGTATGATTGAGTCTCATATTTCCAGAAATGCCGATAACTTCTGGGAAATTGGTAGAGGACCTGGTGGCCCTGATTCAGAACTATACTATGACCGTGGTGAAAAGTATGATCCTGAGGGTATTGGTGAGAAATTGTTCTTTGATGATATAGAAAATGATCGATATGTTGAGCTTTGGAACATTGTATTCTCTCAATTTGATTGTAGACCTGGTGAGGTTGCCAGAAGTGAATATAAGGAATTACCTCAAAAGAATATTGATACAGGTATGGGCTTAGAGCGTCTTGTATGTTTCTTACAAGATGGTGAAACAAACTTCGATACTGACTTATTCTTGCCTATTATTCATGCGGCTGAAAAGTATGCTAAGCATACATATGATGAACCTGAATATAAGATGGCTTATAGAGTTATCGCTGACCATATTAGAACGGTAACTTTTGCGCTTGCAGATGGTGCAATGTTTTCAAATGAAGGAAGAGGCTACGTTTTAAGAAGAGTTCTAAGAAGAGCTGTTAGATATGGCATTAAACTTGGAATTGAAGGTCCATTTATGTACAACCTAGTTAAAGTTTGTGCAGATAATATGAAATCTTATTATCCATATGTTCAAGAGAAGGTTGCTCTAGTTTCTAAGCTTGTATTAAATGAAGAAGAATCTTTCCATAAGACATTAAATAATGGTGAATCATTATTAAACGAAGCACTAGAGAAGCATAGCGATACTAAGTTACTTCCAGGTGAAGTGGTATTTAAGTTATATGATACTTATGGTTATCCAAAAGAATTAACTGAAGAAATAGCTCATGAAAAGGGTTATGAGGTTGATGTAGAAGGCTTTGAAAAAGCTATGCAAGCTCAAAAGGAAAGAGCTAGAGCTGCTAGAAGTAATGAACAATCAATGCATTCTCAATCAAAGGACTTGATGGATTTTACAGAAGTAAGTGAATTCACTGGTTATACTGATACTAAGTCAGAGGGAACTGTTATTGGTTTATTCAAGGATGGTGTTAAGGTTGATGAATTAAGTGGTGAAGGTGATTTAATCCTTTCTAAGACTTGTTTCTATGCTGAAAGTGGTGGTCAATGTGCTGATACTGGTAAGGTATATAATGATACCTTTAAGGCTGATGTTACTAACGTAATCAAGGCACCTCATAAGCAAGCTTTACATCATTTAGAGAATGTAGAAGGTACTATTAGAGTTGGTGATGTGCTAACTGGTGAATATGATTATGCTAAGCGTCAATTGACTCGTGCTAATCACTCAAGTTTACACTTACTACAAGAAGCTTTAAGAGAGGTGTTGGGTGATCATATTGCCCAGGCTGGTTCTTATAACTGTCCTGAATATGCAAGATTTGACTTTACACATTTTGAAAAGCCAAGTGAGGAACAACTAAATGAAGTTGAAAGAATCGTTAATGAACATATAAGTGATGCTTATCCGGTTGTAACTGAGGTTATGAGTATTGAAATGGCTAAAAAGACTGGAGCTACTGCTTTATTTGATGAAAAGTACGGTGATACAGTTAGAGTTGTAACTATGGGTCCTTCTAAGGAATTTTGTGGTGGTACTCATGCATCTAATACTGCTGACTTAGGCTGTTTCAAGATTGTTTCTGAAGAATCTGTTGGTTCTGGTGTAAGAAGAATTGAATGCGTTACTAAGATGGAAGCTTATAAGGCTTTAAAAGCTAATGAAATTAAGTTAAATGATTTAAGAGATAGCTTAAAGCTTAAGAATAGTGATATGATTTCAGGACGCGTTGATCAAATGAAACAAAATATTTCTAGCTTAGAAAATGAAAAGGCTCAATTATTATTAAGAGTATTAAATCTTGATAGTGATGTAGCTGCTTCTAAGGCTAAGGGCGAAGATGTTAAGTATGTTGTCTTAAAGACTAACGATCTTCAATATAACTTAAAGGATTATGCTAATGCGATTAAGAATAAGCTTGATGGTGGTGCTGTCTTTATCGGAAATGTGGCAAATGGCAAGTATTCATTTGTATGCGCATTAGGTAATAAGGCAACTGAAAAGGGCTTAGATGCAGGTAGTTTAGTTAAGGAAGCTGCTTCTTTATGCGAAGGCAAAGGCGGCGGTAAGAAGGATTTGGCACAATCAGGTGGTGTTGATAATGGTCAAATCGATAGCATTTTAGCTACAATTGAAGCTAAAATTAAGTAATGAAGAACTTCTATAATAAATATTTAAATGATGAAATAAAGGTTGATAATTCAACCTTTATTTCGCTTTTATGTGCTCTGGCTGTAGTAGGTGGTATCTATGGTGCTATTTATGAAACATTATTCTATCTTTTAAATAATAATGCATTATGTAAAAGAGGCTCTTGTTTTGGACCTTGGATTGAAATTTATGGTATAGGCTCCTTACTTATATATTTCTTATGTCACAGGTATAAAAGAAGTCCTTTAAAAGTATTTTTAATTGCAGGATTATCTTGTGGACTTCTAGAGTATTTGGCGGGAAAGGGCATGTATCTTATTTTTGATGGCAGAAGGGGTTGGAATTATAATACAGAAATTTTAAACTTTGGCAATATTGAAGGCTTTGTGTGTCTAAGAAGTGTTTTGGTTTTTGCGTTTTCTGGTTTGATGTTGATTTATGTGATATATCCCTTGTTGTTATTTATTTCTTCTAAAGTTAGTAAGAAGATTTTTAATATTGTATGTATCACTTTAGCTTTCTTATTTCTTATGGACGTGGTTTATAATGACATTATTGTTTCAATGAAAATTGTAGCAAGGAATCCTACTGATTTATCTGTGGGAGGAATTGCTACTTTTTATATTGATTTTGTATATATTGTTGAATGGTTTCTTTAGACATATTACCAACTGTACCAACATAATAAGATGCAGACCATAGCTTACCACCCCAGAATTGGTTATCTCTAATTTCAGAATGATTGCTTAAAAATATTCTTGCAGTATATCCTTTTATGTTTTTCACTACATCGGTAATTGAATACTTTGGTTTAAAACTTACTAATAAATGAATATGATCTGGCATAACCTCTATTTCTTTAATCTCAATATCTGAAATTTCAGCTATATCAAAGATAATTTTTTTCATTTCATTTACTAAATCTTCATCAGTAAAACATTCTCTTCTATATTTTGTACACCAAATAAGATGATAATTAACATTATAAACATATCCTCTTTCATAAGTTGCATCTTTAATTTTATCAATATGTCTTTTCATATGTACTAAACAGTCCTCCTTAATATAGCACTCTATTATCAAATATATCTTTTACATATGTAATATAATATAAGCATGAAGAAAATGAAAGATTATAATTATCATATTGGCTTAAAGTTAAGGATTTATCCATCTGATAAACAAAAGAAAATTATAAAAATGAATGGTGGTGCATCTCGCTACATTTATAATAAACTTGTTGCTGATAATAATGAAATGTATGAATTAAAGAAATCATCATCTTTTTCTATAGCTGATAGAAATAGATTAGAATTCTTACAATCTATCCATCAATCTAAGTCTAATATGTTGGTTATGATTCCGTTTTTAACACAAAAAGAAATTGATTCTGATATGATTGATAACGCTATCCAAAATTATAAGATGGCTTGGAATCAATATAAAAAAGTTAAAGGTTCATCCGTTCCAACCTTCCATAAAAAAGATAATACTTATTTTTATAAAACAAGTAATCATTATGGTAAAGTTAGAGACAACGGTATAAAAGATGGTTCTATCTATTTTATAGATAATAACCATATTAATTTACCTAAAATTGGTAGAATCAGATTTAAA
>JALFIR010000001.1:0-4152 GCA_022776215.1 Solobacterium sp.
TACAATCTTCACTTATACCAATGGTATTCCTCAAATCATCAACAAATACATGTCTACGGTATTATTGATTGCCTATATAAGGAATACAAAAACAATAGATAATAAGCTGTTACAACTGGCTAATGATGAAATGGAGATATAGATGACATGAACAAAAATGAACTATATGAAGAAATTAATTATCTTAAAAGTGAACTGGACTTAGCTGAATCAACACTTAAAGAACAAAGAGCTGATATTAAAAGTTTTATATTATTACTTATAGAGAATGATATTCCTATTCCAGAAAATTTAATCAATAAATATATTAATAAGGCACCTAAGATAAAACCTGTTATTGAATTGCCGTTTTAAATAGTAAAGCTCTGCACAAAAATGTGGAGCTTTTTAAAAACATGAACTCCACATAGAATTAATGGCTAAAATAATGTGTCACCAAATGGCTAAAATAATGTGTCGATTAACATATAATTAATAAACTCATTAGCTAATTTAGGATTTTTCGCATTAGCAGGAATCACAAAGCCATCACTCCAAACATTAGTGCCCTCTTTTGGCACATAATAAGCCATGTCATCATTTTGAGAAATAATAAACGCTGCATCTCCACTATAAACAACCGCAATATCCTTCTCATTGTTAATCATCGCATCTGTTACTTCATCAGTCACATAAGATGGATTCATCGTATCATGTAATTCACAAAGCCAATCATAAGCATTATTAATCTCATCCATATTCTCGGTATTCATTGAATAGCCTAAAGCCTTCAACGCAACCATGAACGAATCTCTTTCAGAATCATACATGAATATTCTTCCTGCATATTCTTTGTCTTTTAGAATGCTCCAACCTAGTTCATCTAACTTCTCTTCACTAACAACATTCTTATTGTAGACAAGTCCTACTGAACCCCAGAAATAAGGAATTGAATATTTACCACCATCATCATACTCATCCCTTAAAGTTAGTACTTCTGGATCTAAATCATCTAAGTTAGTCATATAAGAATAATCCAATGGTTGAATTAATTCCTCTTCCATCAATCTTTCAATCATATAATCACTAGGCACAATCACATCATAATTATTACCACTCAACAACTTGGTATACATGATTTCATTAGAATCAAATAAGGAATAATTAACCTTCACTCCATATTCTTCCTCAAAATTAGCGATAACATCCTCACCAATGTACTCACCCCAGTTGAACACATTAAGCACATCACTACCATACTTATCTACTGGATCTGACTTTGAACAGCCCACTAATGTTAATAAAATACACAAAACAATTAACTTCTTCATTTGTACACCCTCCAACAATTAGTTATTTTGTAATATCTATATAAGTTTCTGGTCTTCTATCTCTAAACAAACCCCAAGCTAATCTATCTTCCCTAATCTTATCCAAGTCATATTCTTGATAAAGGATTTCTTCTTTATCCCTACTTGCTTGAACCAATATCTCTCCTCTTTCATCGCTCATGAAAGAAGAACCATAGAAGTTTAAAGAAGAAGACTGATTACCATTCTCTACACACGGTTCAACAGTTTCTAAACCAATTCTATTAGCCGCGATAACAGGAACGATATTAGCTGCTGCATGGCCCATCATCACTCTTTGCCAATGAGAGGAACTGTCAACATTTAAGATAGGCTCAGAACCTATAGCCGTTGGAAAGAAAATCAATTCAGCACCATTTAAAGCTAAACACCTTGTAGTCTCAGGAAACCACTGATCCCAACAAATACCGGCACCAATCCTTCCATACTTAGTATCAAACACCTTGAAACCAGTATTACCAGGAGTGAAATAGAACTTCTCTTGATAATAATGATCATCAGGAATATGCGTCTTTCTATAAGTTCCTAGAAGCTTACCATCTTCTACATAAGCCAAAGTATTATAAGTACAGTTACCACTAAGCTCATAGAAACTCACAAGAATCAAAATATTTAATTCCATAGATAATTCAAGAGCCATCTTAACTGCATCGTTATCTAAAGTTTCCTTAGCATAAGCGTAATACTCATATCTTCTTTCTTGACAGAAATACTGTCTCTCAAAAAGTTCTGGCAACAAGATGATATTGGCGCCATTTTGAGCAGCTTCTCTTATCTTTGCCTCAACTTTGTTTAAATTATCTTCTAAACAATTTGAAACCTTAATTTGAATAGCTGATACCTTAACTTTTCTCATTATCTAACCTTGATACGAACCCACATATCAGATAATACTTTCTTTAAAGTATCATTATGCTTAAACACTTCATTATTTGGATTAGACGCATCAAATGAATAAGCTTCATTGCCATCATATAATTCGCCATCAGAAGATAAAGTTTCAACAACCTTCTTATTAGCTGAAGTATAACCAACCGTAATTGAACTATCCATAGCCTCATCATAATTCAACATGAAATTAATGAATTCATTAGCTAATTTAGGGTTCTTAGCGTTAGCTGGAATAACCATAGAATCAGTCCAAACATTAGTACCCTCTTTTGGCATATAGTAACCCATATCCTCATTTTGAGAAATGATATAAGCGGCTGCACCACTGTAAACTACCGCAATATCCTTTTCATTATTAATCATCGCATCATTTACTTCATCAGTTACATAAGCTGGATGCATTGTATCATGTAGTTCACATAACCATTCATAAGCCTCATTAATCTCATCCATGTTTTCAGTATTCATAGAATAACCTAAAGCTTTTAGGGCAACCATGAAAGAATCTCTTTCAGAATCATACATGAAAATTTTATCGGCATACTCTGTATCCTTTAAAATATTCCAGCCCAATTCTTCTAACTTATTAACATCAACATTCTTCTTATTATAGACAAGACCTACTGAACCCCAGAAATAAGGCATAGAATATACACCATCTGGATCATACTCATCTCTTAAAGCTACAACACCTGGATCTAAATCATCTAAGTTTGTCATATAAGAATAATCTAATGGCTGCAACATATCTTCTTCCATTAATCTTTCAATCATATAGTCACTAGGCACAATAACATCATAAGAAGTACCACCTAATAACTTTGTATATAAAATCTCATTTGAATCAAACATAGAATAGTTAACCTTAACACCATATTCTTCTTCAAAATTTGCGATTACATCCTCACCAATATACTCACCCCAGTTGAAAACATTAAGTACATCACTTCCATACTTTTCAATTGGATCATCATCAACTGTTGTCTTAGAATCAGAACAACCAACCAAACACAATAATGCTAGCGCAAAAACAATTATCTTTTTCATTAATACTCCCTCCCAATTCACAAAAAAGACAGGCATTTATATACCTGTCTATCAATCGAAAAAAAGTAGTAAGTCCTTCCTGCAACAGAAATCGCTTCTTATTGATATAAAGTATATAAATACATCAATAAGGGTGAAACCCTTCCATGTTCCACTAAACATGGTTCTTGTCTCCTAAACAAGTCTCGGTCTTTGACCCGGCATTCCGTAGCCTTAGCGCATTTCTTAGCGGTCAAAATTCTGTTACAGATTTGCAACGTTTTTATATTATTAAAAATAAAAATAAAATACAAGTAAAAAAATAAATTTTATTCAAATCTTCCTTATAGCTTTTAAATCGCTTGTACCATATAATGTTCTTACAAAATAAAAGCGATTGTATGAAGGAGGAATATTATTAGAACCATTCACGGACATTTTTGTTTCAAATTTTTAGATTACACCTATAGAACCTATCTCTAGTAATTCTGTCGGTGCATTTTTTATGTAACGGACATATCCATGTAATTAATTAAATGAGCAAACTTACGTATATCCATGGCTCAATAAACTAAATTGGAATACGACTATTAACATTTTTTCAAATGTGGGAGGAGAAAATTAATGTTAAAAACAAACGAAAAGACAAAGAAAATAGGAAAAATTATTGGGATTTTATGTGCAATCGTCATTGTTGCCTTAACTTGTGTATTCGCAACAAGCGCTAATCGCAGAACATACTTTAGTATCGAACGTCAAATTGTTTAAAGATTCTTTAGTTAAGATAATTGGTGATGTTTTTGATTGTTATGATTTGATAATCAATTTATTTGGTGGTCAATGTCAGATTATTTGATGATTTTATATAGATGGTCCAAGTTATATT
>JALFIR010000003.1:0-36389 GCA_022776215.1 Solobacterium sp.
TAATAGTTTCAATACATTTTCTTTACTTATCTTTGTATCCATACATACAAAAAACCTCCTTAAAATCATTATAAGAAGGTTAAATTTAACTGGTATCATTTTAAAATGTGAAAGTGGTATCAAAATCGCATGTTATTAACAGAATAATATTAAGATGTTGAAGAATAATGATAAGGATTATGATACTTTTGTAGGGAAGCTTGATGGTATGACAAGTAGTGTTAGTTTTATTATCGAGACAGCCAAGATTAAATAAGGCATACTAACCAACGTGTTTTAGTTAGAGATTATCTGGTTAGTATATTTTATGGAACGAGCTACTTCTTTATAAATAGAAGTAGCTTTTATATATTGATAGTGTTTTATTATTTTGAAATAGCGTGCTTGAAAGTCTTATTAAAAAGAATATAATTGGTAGCTCAATAGACTCTACGCATATACTGAACTCGATGATTTTATATAGTAGATAATAATTTGTCTAGTCACTCGACAAACTTTTGTCTAGTTACTAGACAAAACTATATCTAGTCAATTGATAATGTCTAGTGGTTACTATTAACAACTAAATATTGTTTGGATTATTGGTTAAAAGTGATGTATAAAACTTATAACACTAAAAGTGGCTATTTCTAGCCACAAATAAGTTATGATAAACAAAAGCATTTCTATTCACTTCTTAACGCAATAACCGGATCTTGTTTAGCAGCCTTTTTACTTGGAATAAAGCCCGCCAACATTGTAAGTAATACTGATATTAATACTAAGATTAGAGCTGGTTTTAGATTTAAGACAGCATTAATATCATAAACATCAGTTAACTTATGAATTAGATTATTAATTGGGATGGTTAGTAAAGATGAAACACCAACTCCTATAAAACCAGATAATAAACCAATAATAAAGGTCTCGGCATTAAAGATAGAACTAACATTACGCTTGGAAGCACCCATTGCCCTTAAGATACCTATTTCCTTAGTTCTTTCCATGACGCTAATTAAAGTAATAACCGCAATCATGATACTAGATACAATCAATGAGATTGAGACAAAGGCAATTAATACATAAGTTACTGCATTAATGATAGTTGATACTGATGACATTAATAACCCGGTCATATCAGTATAACTGATATCCTTATCTTCATCTTTTACTTGTTGATTATAAGTATCAATTAAGTTTAGGAAATTATCTTTAGATTCAAAATCATTAAAATAGAATGAAATAGAAGTTGGTTCTTCTGTGTCTTGATAACCTAAATTAATAAGATTGTTCTTATATGAAGCACTAGAACTAGTTAACATCGATGACATTAATCTAGATAATTCATCCTCGTCCATATCGAAATTAAAAGCACTAGCGAAGGCTTCTGTATCAAAACTAATAGCCTTATCCATTCCTTCAAATACTTTTATAAGAGGCGTTGTAGATTCTTGTACAGCACTTGCCACACCCTTAGCTGCTAACATATTAATTAATTCTTTAGCACTGTTGTAAGCTTGTCCATAGATACTGCTTGCACTATTTGTTAAGACAGTATTTTCTACTGTATCGACATCGATTAAATCATCTACTTTAATTAGATTAGTATTTGAATCAAAGTCCTCATTCTTTCTAATTTCATCAAAATAAGTTCTAAACATCTCATAAGCGATATTTTTAACATCATCCTTAGTTAAATTGATATAGGTCTTATCCTTTAGATTCTGACAGATAGTATCAATACTATTATTAAAATCGTCATTTGAATCAAAGATATTAATAAAGAAATCAGCAGTCTTAACACTTGGATCTAATGGTGAATATTCTCCATAATAAACATAAGAGGTGTTTATATAGTTATCAGGTAGATATTTATAACCGTTTATTTCTACATAATCATCACCTTCATTAAAGATGCATCCCTTACTTGGATCTGTAACATCTACATAATTATCATTAGGACAAGATGTAGCGATAGTTACAGTTTGAGTGAACATCTTGTTATAAGAATCAATCAAAGTAGTCCCAAATGACTTGTAAGTATTATTGATTACCTCAACAAAACTATCGGTTGTAGAAGTGATAGTTTCTTTAATATCATTTGAATTATTTAAGATGATAGATGCATAATCAGTATCTTTAATAGCTGATGTGTCTAAGTTAAATTTAAAGGCATTCTTTAATTTATCTTGATCAATGGATACCATATCATTGAAATTAAGGCCGGATTTTTCTTTGTCTTCGTCAAACTTATTTCCTGAGAAAACATCTACATCAGGATTCTTTAATTGTTTCTTAACAAGATCGGAATCTTTAGCAACTTCTATCACATGGTCTACTAAAGAATCATAATAGATAATCCCTGTTAAAGATGAATTATCATTACAATAAGCGACACCAGTAATGATTAAGTCTTCTGACTTATTGTAGATATCTTCTAAATATTCTTTATCGTTAGACATATCTTCATAAGTATCATACTTAGAGTTGTAACGATATAAGTCACTAGTATTTATTAGTTTAAGTTGTCTATTAATCAATTCATCATAAGTAAAAGTCTTAGCCTCATCTTTAATATCACTTTCATGATTGGTCATAATATCGTTTACTAGTTGATTTAATACTTTGTTGTCTCTTAAGCCTAAAGAATAAACTAATAAATCAGGAATCTTATCTTTATCTTTTAAGACCAACATCACTTCGTTATATTTTTCAGGATAGCGTCCTTTTATTAGATTGGTATTTGATTCTAATGTTTCTTTATCACTTTCAACGAAGATGCCCATGGCATTAGATGCTGACATTGATGATAAAAGTGAAGCTGCTGAATCAGAATAAATAGAAGACATCAAAGTACTAGGGTTTAATTGAACGATAGTATTGGTAATGTCCTTGGTATAGATTCTGGGTGTAATAGAATAAGCATAACTTATCTTTTTAACATCATTTTTATATAAGTCTTCATTATCGTTTAGATAATTAATGAAACTCTTTAAATCATTAGATCCAACTGAGTCCATCATTGATGAAATCATTAATTGTTCATGTACTAGACCATCACCAGCTTCTTCTTTGTCATTTGGTACATGTGCTTGTAATAAAGCGGTAAAGACATTGGTTGTTTCTGATTGGATGGTTAAAGGATAAGATGACATCGTATCATCTTGTATCTTATCAATGTAGTTTTGAAAGCCCGTTGATAAAGCTAGTATCAAAGAGATACCAATAATACCTATAGAACCTGCAAAGGCTGTTAGGATGGTTCTACCCTTCTTAGATAATAAGTTATTAAATGATAGCGATAAGGCGGTTAAAAATGACATGTGAGGATTCGTACCCAGATTCGTGCCCGTATGTGACTTTGTGTTTGTAGAATAGTTCTCATTAATTTCATATGGATTACTATCATTAATGATTACACCATCTTTTAAGTTAACAATTCTATTTGCATATTCTTTAGCAAGTTCAGGATTATGGGTTACCATGACAACCAATCTATCTTTAGCTACTTCTTTTAATAAATCCATTACCTGTATTGATGTTTTAGTATCTAGAGCACCTGTTGGTTCATCTGCTAAGACGATTGATGGGTTGTTTACTAAAGCTCTGGCAATCGCAACACGTTGCATCTGACCACCTGATAATTGATTAGGTTTCTTATGAGCCTGTTCCTTTAAACCTACTTTATCTAAAGCATCTAGAGCTAGTTTAGTCTTTTCTTTCTTAGAAATACCTGCAATAGTTAAAGCTAGTTCTACATTAGATAGAATAGTTTGGTGTGGTATTAGGTTATAAGATTGGAAGATAAAACCAATAGTATGGTTACGATAAGTGTCCCATTGTTTATCTTTGTAGTCTTTGGTGGAGATACCATTAATAATCAAATCACCACTATCATATTTATCTAGCCCACCAATTATATTTAATAAGGTAGTTTTACCTGAACCTGATGGGCCAAGTATGGCGACAAACTCGTTGTCTCTTAAGTTTAAGGAAACATCATCTAATGCTTTTTGGATGAAGTTTCCAGTCTTGTAAGTTTTAGATATATTCTTTATTTGTAACATAGATAAATAATACTACCATTAAGAATTAGATGGTGCTAAAAAGATGCTAGTTATGTTCTATTTCAGCGATAGCTCCTTTGTCATAGATGAATCTAACAACGCATTTACAAGTATCATCAAACATATTGTAGATATATCTTGCTGAGTGGGATCCTTTACATTTAGTATGTACTGAGTTAGCTACATAGCCTTTCTTACTGTGATTGGTACCCATTACTTTGATAGCTTCATCATCATATTGATTCTCTTTGTCTTTTTCTAGAATTAATTCTTCTCCTACTGTTAGTTCTTTAATGTCAATGTAGTTTCCTAATGCGGTAAGTGTAATATAAGTTTTCATATCTTTATCTCCTTTTACACTTATTAATATAATGATGTGGGTGTACAAAGATCACACCATGCAATAAAAAATTTGACCAAGGAGCAAAGGAATTCTAAATATACAAATGTATATCTACCATCATTCGAGGATTAAATTTTAATCCTTCGCAAGCAAGTTTTTAAATATTTTCCCGTTTGTTGGTAATTGTTTAGATTTATAAGCTTTAATTTGTGAGATATCCATTTCACACAAATTAATCCATTCTAATAAAGTAGATTCTTTCAAACGAATTCTAGCCTTTAGTTTTTCTTTATTTCTTGTTTCAAAATAATAATATTTTTCTTCATCAATACAAAATGAACCATGTGCAAGAGAATTTCTTATAGCTTAGAAGATAGCATCAACTTGACTTATGCTATCGTTTTTTAAGGTTAGACATATTTCTCTCTTTTGTTGACCTATAGGATCTATAGAATTTTGTAAAATATCGTTTTCGTCTATAAAAGTTTTATCATAGATTTTACCATCAGAAGATCTTCTCATAGCGCTACGTAGTGTTCTTAAATTTTGACCTTTTATACCTCTTTCAGCAAAAGTTTTTCCTCTAACTGATACTTTTGGAAAAGTATTTATGTATCTTGGATTTCCAGTTGGATTGGTTATTTTGCCGTAATGTCTTACAGGACTATTAAACAAATAAAAATTTAATATCTTAATAAAAATTTCTGAAAAAGTAATTTCTGTTGATCATGTTAAAAAAATCATGACTAACAAGAGTGTAATTAGTGCTGTTGTTAGAATTTATATAAACCTGATTTCCACAAATAAGACAACTATATTTGTTTTTACTAATTTGATTATTGTTTGTTGTTGCGGAAGTAGGTTCTGCTATATAAAATTTATTACATTTAGTGCAAAATACAATTTCATTGTTGTTACTAATATTATTAGCCATTTTGCTCTCCTTATAAATGTTTTCATCAAGAGTTAAATTTCGAAACAATTAATCGTCACCATTATTATAACCACGGGCTATGATACTTGAATAAAAATAGTAATTATCATTTTAAAATCCAGTCCCGTCTTTAAGATTTTTCAAGCATATTTCTTTCAATTTAAAAGAAATATAAGCAATAATATAAGAAATTATCAAAACCAAAACAAAACGTTTAATGTATTTAATTGAATTAAAAAAAGTGTTACAAAAAAATATCACAATTAAATGTATGATGTATACAAAATCGGAGAGTTTTCTAATCATTCTTGATTTTGTTTTACTAATCTTAAAAGGCGTGTATCTAATTGCAATAATAAATAAAACAACAGCTGGTATCCAATTAAAAAATGTTAAATCACATGTGAGTGAATATCCATGAGGTACTTTATTAAAAATATATAAAAATTCAATCAAAGAAAGAATAGTCGACAATATAAAAAATAATACTAAATATTTCTTGTTTAAATTCAGTTGTTTTTGATTTTTTTGTATAAAACGTCCAATCAATAATAGTGGCAGTCCCATAAATAAAGCTGATCTCGTTGAACATATATTGTCAATAAACAACCCTATTTTCATTATAAATCCACCATCGAACAAATGATAATATTCATCAAAAAACGCTCCAAGAAATAATAATATAAGAGAAATAGCAATAACGATATTATCATGCACTTCGCGTATAAATTGTATTTTTCTAAGTAAGTTCCAAAATAATAAACTTATAAAAAGTGCCGATAAATACCACAAATGACCATATCCAAATAAAAAGTATTTTATTAATTCGAATGTGTCAGCTCCTTGTAATAAGTAAATCCTTAGGATGAATATTTCACAGCCTGAGTGCCATTGATACGGTGTTTAGTACCACCTGTACACCACTTAATGCCACCATATATAAACATGCACCGGTACGGTAATCAGTACCGGTTGTTTTATTTTTAGTACCACCCTTACAATGAGGTCGATGGTAATCCATCAGAAGGAGGAAGCCAAAATGGCTGTTAGAAAAATCAAAGCGAAGTTGATACTTCAACTCTATGAGCGAAATCATTTAACCCAAAGAAGTATCGCTCAAAACTACAAAATGAGTAGAAGTTCTATTTCAGAAGTTCTTAGTGCCGCCAAAGAAAAAAATATTCACTATAACGACATTGAGAATAAATCTGAAGAAGAAGTCTACGATATTTTGTTTCCAGAAAAGTTTTCCTTTATGGACATCTATGAACCTGTTGATTATGAATACGTTCATAAAGAACTATCTAAGACAGGAGTGACTCTAAAACTGCTATGGCAAGAATATGGTGATGAATGTAAAAAGAAAAACGTATTAGCTATGGGCTATACAAGGTTTTGTGAAGGATATAGTAACTTCACCAATACTAAACAACTCACTAAAAGAATCGAAAGAAAACCAGGAGATAGAATCGAGGTTGACTGGAGTGGTCCAACAATGGAGTTTACTGATTCATTAACTGGTGAAGTGATAACTGTTTATTTATTTGTAGCCGCTTTGTCTTACAGTATGTATGCGTATGTAGAGCCAACTCTTGATATGAAGATGAAATCTTGGATTAATTGTAATATCCATATGTTAGAGTACTTTAATGGTGTCACCAATAGAATTATTTGTGACAATTTAAAGACCGGTGTTACATCTCATCCTAAGGATGGTGAAATAATTCTTACTGATAATTATAGAGCTTTCGCAGAACACTATATGGTAGCTATTATGCCAGCCGGTATAAAAAAGCCTAAACAAAAAGCCGGAGTTGAAAATACAGTTGGTAATATAGCTACAGCTATTATCGCAAAGCTTAGAAAACATAACTTCAATTCTTTTGAAGAAGTTAAAATCGGAGTAAGTAAAGCTTTAGAAGAATTTAATTCAAAGCCATTTCAAAAAAGAGATGGTTCAAGATATAGTGCTTATCAAGAAGAAAGAACATTCTTAAGGCCATTACCTGATATTCCTTATGAAGTATTTGAAACAGTTAAAGGACGTAAGGTTGGTTTAAACTTTCATATAAGCTATAAAAACAATTATTATTCTGTTCCTTATATGTACGCTAAAACTAGCGTTGATTTAAAAGCAAGCGAGAACATAATTGAAATCTATCAAGATAATCAAAGAATCGCTAGCCATAAACGATTTAAAGATTATGAGATGTATAAGTATTCAACAAACATTGAACATATGCCACCACAGTTTATACAAAACGAATGGGATGATATAAGAATTAAAAATTGGGCCAGTTCTATTGGAGAAAATACAAGAAAAGTAATTGATAAGATATTTGATTCATACAAGATTAAGGAACAGGCCTACAATCCTGCATTATCTGTTTTAAAGTTAAGCAAGGCTTATTCGCAAAATCGCCTGGAAAACGCTTGTGAATTAGCTCTAGAAAAATATAGAGTGCCTCGCTACCATCATCTTAATGCACTGTTAAGTCACAATCAAGATGTTAAGTACAATGAAGATAAAAACAAGAAGTTTGATAAGCCTCAAAAGAACATGGGATATCTAAGAGGAGCCGAATATTACGGAGGAAAGAAGAATGATTGATCAAGAGACTATTAGAAAGCTAAGAGAATTAAACTTAAGCGAAGTAGTCGATATCTTACAAGTACAAGAAAGAGATACCGCAACAACCTTATTACCCTTTGATGAAAGAATGAAGTTAATAATCGATTTCCTTTATACACAAAAGCACAATAATAGAATAACTCGTCTTATTAAAGCAGCTAAGTTTAGATTCCCAAACGCAGAACTATCATCAATCATTTATCAAGGAAGAGATCTTGATAGAGGAATTGTTCAAGAGCTAGCTACTTGTCTGTTTATTAAAAACGCAACAAACATTATATTTGAAGGCTATACTGGTTCAGGTAAAACATACCTGGCTTGTGCTATAGGCAACGAAGCGTGTTGTAAGGGATATAAAACAAGATATATACGTCTTCCTGATTTACTAATGGAATTTGAAGAAGCCAAGGCAACATCATCAAGACACTTCACAAAACTATTAGATAAATACTCTAAGTATCAATTACTAATTATTGATGAATGGTTAATGGAAAATTTTTCTAAGGAAGAAGAACATTTTATCTTCGAACTTATAGAAAGACGATATGGTCTTAATAGCACTATCTTTTGTACCCAACATAAAGCTAATGAATGGATAAACATACTCGGTGATGATGTACATGCCGAAGCCATAAACGATAGAATCGTTCATAACGCTTATTTTATAGAAACAGGAAAAACTAATATGAGAGAATATCTAGCTAAGAAATACTAGCGGCACTAAAGATCGTACTGATGGCATTATTAAAAAGAATGACCGGTACTGAAGCAAGCTTCATACCGGCCTTATTCATGCGAAATATGCACCTTAGGATAAAAGGCAAATATAACAAAGTGCTAATTAAATATAAGGATAGAATTCTTTTTAAATATCTATTTTTTTCATTATTGTTCATCTTGCTAAAAAAATATCCAGAAGAAATAAAAAACAACGGAACACAAAATCTAAAAAACCATTCACTATATAAGATATTGACAAATTCATTTGAAAATAGTGGTAAAGAATGGGAGCCAACAATCAAGATAGAACAAACACACTTTAAAACATCTAATGAATTGGTTGAAAGAATTTTATTTTCGACGCGCATAGAATCCCCCTTTTTATCAAATATCTCGACATATCATTAATTTATTTATTTTTTTAGCAATAATAAACATTTAAATTCTTCTTTGTATTCAAAGAATAAAAGCATTTCTATTAAACATTCCATCAAAATACATAGTACCCAATTACATTATTGCAACTTGTACGCGATTGTTTTAATGGTATGACTGAAAAAATATATAATATAATATCGTTGATATAATCTTTTTGATTAACTCTATTTCTATTCTACATTAGATAACTTTACAACAATAATTCCATCGACTAATTTGATACTACCCTTTTCAGGGAATACAGGCATTTCTTTGACTGCTTCGTGTTCCTTTAGTATTTCTATTTCTGAATCGTCACAAACATTAATGTCATATTGTAGTATATTTTTAAAATATCTTTTATAAGTGCCTTGATATGTAATTTGTGAATTTGAATCAACACCTGTTATTTCATCTATCATATGAGTACCAGTGATTTCTTTTTGAACATCAATATTTCCTATAAAAGCGACATAAGTGTTATTATCATACTCATCAATATCCTCGATTTTGTAGAGAACTCTTGTCATTGTTGATAAGGTTGAATCTTTCAATATTTCTTTTTTTACATATACAAAATTAGAAGTTTGAACATTGCATATTATGAAAACTGAAATAGAGATAGCAACAATTCGACTATATCTCTTTATATTTTTTGGGGAAATAACATTTTTAATTAATAGCCAAGATAATAGATAAAATAGCCAATAAGAGTAGTGCATTAAGTCGTGAGAGACTGCGCTTCCTATGTAAGATATATCCATACCAATTGGTAAAATTATTACCAAAAGAAGAATTAATAACTTATTACTATTTTTAATTTTTCTGCCTGATAAGACGACAACCAAAGAAATAATATCAAGAAATGCTAACGCTACATTAGTAATAGTTCTAACATATAAATGAAAGTTATAGATATTTGGCATAAAAATACTTTTTGAATATTTCGTAATCGGAGCATAAGTTGGCGCAATAAAAGTCCAAATAACATGTTTATATGCAGTTACAATTTTTTTAAATAATGGTTCTTCACTTGCCCACAAATTAGATAAACTATTATAACTATTTTCATCTAGTCCAATCGTGCTAATGCCACAACATGCTTTTACCAATATCATGTAAATAATAAAACCAATTGCAATAATCGTTATAGCAAATAGTCCGTCTTTTATAACTTTTAAGTAATGTTTGCCATGTATCAATTCAATAATAGAATAAATAATTACCAAAACTATTGTTACGCTTAAATAAGCTTGGTAAAATCCCAACAATGTAGAAATAGATAAAACTGACAATATAAAATCTTTCCAATTAAATTGTTGACATAATCTCACCCAAAGATATGCGACATATACCGACAAAGCAAGCGCAACCATATCTCCAGCTAAATCATGTGAGTATGTAGCGATTGTTGAAGTTAATGTTATATTTGTAACATATACACCGCTAAGAAAAGCCATTTCAAATAGTGATTTAAATTCAAAAATTTCAAAAGTTAAAAATACTGCAACACTCAACATCATTATCGATACAATTGCAGTAATCCATGGGATGGTCACGTATTCACCCATAAGAAGCCTCAATATCGGTTCAAAAAACCTTCCTAATTCAATCTTGTCTTTTGCTGAATCGAATAAGACAAATTCAAATAAGGAATCATGAGATAACATTAAACTTGTAAATGCAAACCCATGTGCAACAATCCACCAGAAAAGAGTAAAACAAACTGATGCACATATCTTTTTTGTAATGTAATACGTTTTCATTAAACAACCTTCTATAGTAGATTATTCTTTTCAAAGTACTTTGTCAATAAAAGCATAACCTTCAAATTGTTGAATTATTAAACTTTCATCTGATTTCATGCGTAATTGCTGATTCCAGATATTGTCATAATGATTTGGTGTTATAATCTTAATAAAGGAGGAATTTAAATGAAAAAATATTTTAAATTCATCTTTGAAAGGATTATTTTAGACTGATTACTATCAGTATTAACGTCAAAAGCGTTATTTTGATTAGTAAATAAAGCCTTAATACCTATCAAAGGATGGATGAAAAAATGGATTATCTTTCTAAAAAAGATAGGTAATTAATCCTAAGTACCCGTATTTAGTTTTATTAAATGCGGGTAGTTTTTACTTTAATAGTCTTAGCTTAAATTAAAATAACGAACAAACGCTTTATAAATTAAGACTAAAAAATGATGGTTAATATAAGTAGTATTCTGATTTGCTGAATATTTTTGTCTAAATGTTTCAAACTTTTTGCTTGCTTAGCATAACTTGATTTCGGAATTAAGCATCGCTCAATCCGTGCAGCAGTTCCCGTACATGTTGGTTAAAAGTTTTGCTTTTATTAATAATTATTGCTTAACTTCAGAACTTGTTTCACTCACCTTTTCCTTGTAAGAAAACGGCATACAAATTGTTTGTTATTTTATTTTAATAAACGCCTCAATGTTACAGAACCCAAGAGTCCTCTTAAATTAAATGAGAAAAGTTCACTGATGAAAGTATTCTTATCTGATGTAGGCATATTAACAACTATTTACGGCAAAAATAGCAAATTGATGATTCTTAATAATGATAAAGACATTAACGCAGGATCCATTTACGAGAATGTTGTAGCTCAAGAACTTACAAATAAAGGAATTGATTTATATTATTACAACAGTAAAAAGTATGGTGAAATTGATTTTCTTTATGAAAATGAAAAAGGTGTTGTGCTAGTAGAAGTTAAAAACGGTAAAGGATACCAGAGGCATTCTGCCATCAATAATATCAAAGAAGTATATAAAGATAATGTTTCTAAATCTATTGCTTTTTCTAAAGAAAATATTACATATGAAAATGGTATCTTGTATCTACCTTTATATATGTTGATGTTTGTTGAGGAAGAAAAAGAATGCCCTATTGATGTGGATATAAACAAATATAAATTTTAAAATATAGAAGGGATATATTTAACATATGGCTAAATTTAAAAATTTTGTGATTAGCTTTCTATCGATATTATTTTTATTAATTTTTTCTTTCTTGTTTGTTTTATCTATATTTACAACGGGATTAAACAAAACATATGAAAAAGAAATTCCTGTGCTTGTTAATGATAATGTTTTTATAAACATATTATTAATAGCTTTAACGATTATTGTATTTTACATATTATATAAACTTGTAAAGAAATATATTGATAGAAATGTATTGTTGTTGGTGTGTGTTATTGTGTGTGTTGGATTTTCTATTTTGTGGGTACTTTCTTCTAATGAAGAGCCAATAGCTGATCAAACTGCAGTATGTTTGTTTGCACATTACTTTAACGAATATAATTACTTTGGTTTAAATAGAGGTGAATATGTAGGTATCTATCAACAACAACTAGGTTTGATTCATGTTATCCAGCTAGTTTTCGAATTTTTTGGTGACAGCAATCATACAGCTTTCCAATTAATGAACACACTATTTATTGGTTTATTTGTTGTATCAAATGATATGATTATTAGAAATTCGCATCTTAAATATAAAGATGATGCTGAAATATTTTACCTATTATTAGCAATGGGGTTTGTTCCTTTGTTTATATATAGTGATTTTGTATATGGTGATGTAATGTCTATAGGTTGTATTTCATTCTGTTTATGGATGTTAATCTCTTTCATAAATGATGCAAAAGTATATAAATTATTATTAGCTATTTTTAGTGGTTTCTTATCTAGTTATGTGAGATTGAATTCAATTATCTTTATAATCGCTGCTATTTTGGTTTTACTTGTAAGTATTATTACAGAATTTAATAAGAAAAAATTATTCGCATTACTAGGTGTGATATTAGCTGGAATAATGGCTTTAAAGATCCCTGAAATGGTATATGGAATCTATATTCCAGAAGACAGCTATTCTATGCCACCAACGCTTCATATTTCAATGGGCATGCAAGGTGATGCTGGATGGTATAACGACTATAATATTATTACTTACCAATCAACAAATTATGATCCAATTGAGGCAAATAATTGGGCTAAAGAAGATATTGATAATAGACTTGGTGAATTTAAAAAGAATCCAAGTACGGCATTAAACTTTTATTACAATAAAATCAATCTTCAGTGGAATTCACCAATGTTCCAAGCTTTTGTTATGAATCAAAGCTTTAAAGGTAACACGGGTAGAATAGCCACAACTATATATAAAGGCAGTGTTAATAAGATTTTAAATGTTGTGGTTAACTGCCATCAAATGTTTGTTTACTTAATGTGTGTTGTGTTCTCAATTAATATCTTTAAAGATAGAGAAAATATAAAAATGGAAGAATTGATATTCGTTGTGTTTGTGATAGGAGGCTTTTTCTTTAGCATCCTATGGGAAGCAAAAACAAGATACATTCTTCCATATTATTCAGTTTTATTGATTGAAGCTGCTTTCGGTTTCTCTTATTTAAAGAATAAATTATTCGCTAACAGATATCTTTTTAACTAAGAAACCTAAACAGAAACTTATAAATAATGTAGTAGTTAATTCATCGAAAGTATGGCCACTTACATAAGAGCTTACATAACCCAAACATAGGGACATCAAAGTGATTATGTTAAGATAAGTCCACTTTCCTTTTTTATAACCAAATAGCATTCTAATACCACAATAAGCTAACAAAATAATCCAAGCGCCCATTAAAAGTACTACACCAATTGGACCATAGCTGTAATATTGTTGAACAAAATCTCTTTCAATAAGAATGCCACCTCTCATAAAAGTACCATAACCAAAACCAGTTAACTTTTGAGGTGTAGTCAATTCTTCCCATTTATACTTAGTAAAGATTGTTTCAATTTGTCTACCATTAACTCTTTCTTCTAAGTCATAATCAAAAATCAGATCTACCCAGAATTGTGGATCATGTTCATAACTATACCAGGTTGTATAGTAAACAGGTGGGGTTACGTTCATCAAGAATTGATAATCTTCAAACATAAACACATAGAAATCACGCCAAGAAGTACTCCATTTAACAAGTTTATCCGCATCTTTTAATAGATCCTTGCCTTCAGTTCTTTGTTTCTCATCACCCTTAATAAAAACATAATCATCTGCATCAATTAATTGATTTTGATAAGCAGGGCCATAAGGAATAATATAAACAGATATTCCTGTCATTACTAATAAGAATACTAGATAGATGATTTGTAGTTTTTCTTTTTTTAACAACATTAATAGAACGTAAATAAGTAGCATAGCCACAGGTATTAATGCACTGCAATAAGTAGCCAATCTAGTTGATAAGATAATCATAGCTAAACTATGAATAAGGATTAATAATCCAATTAAAGTCTTCTTAATTTTATTCTTTTCTTTATAGAAGAAATAATAAAGGAAGGGTAAAACCATCAACATTAAAATACCAATAGTGTTTCCTTCTTCAAAGAAGAACTTAGTCGCATATCTTCTTGGATGGTGCCAGAATCTTGTATATGGTAAAGAAAACCATGTCAAGAAGTTATCGATTGTGTAGCCGACATATGTAGATTTACCAAATACGAATAAATTGGAAATAAAGATAGGCAAGGCGGTTACACACGATAAACATATGGTTACTCTTTTTACAATTTTTTCACCGATTTCAGTCAAATTAAATACGTACACATAAACCAAAGGTATTAATAAAGTTAATGTGTAGATAATTTCATCTTTAATATTGAAATAAAAGTTATCAGTTAAATGAATACTTCCTTGAATAATATTGGCGTTTCTACAGTGTAGTAAGAAGTAAATACCAAATACTATTGCGTAGATTCCAAATAAGATTCCAACTTTTTTCTTGTTTTTTTCATTGAACCAAAAAGCAAGAATTACTAGTAATGGTAATACTAGAAAATCTATTATTGTGGTTAATCTAGGAATAGGAAGTTTATCACCAATAAGATAATCTAATTCAATTATTGGATGTAGGGCAACAATTACAAATACAAGTGTAAATATATTCTCGTTTTTAAATAGCTTTTTCATCTAATGAATTATACCATTCGAAAAAGGCATTTAGCCCTGTGCTATACTAAATTCATGAAATACTTTATATTATTTATCCCTTTATTTTTTTATTTTGAGCTTTTGGGTAGAGCAATATTATTAAAATTTAATAGAAAACCATTTGATATATCTTTTTCAATAGGTATGGTATTTACGATGGCTATACTCTATGTTATTGGTTGGCCAATATCATCATTAGACATGCCGTCTATTTATTATGTGATTTTATTATGTAGTTATTTTTTAATTTCTTTATTTTTTATTATTAAAAATATTAAAAAAATGGATTATTCATTTGATTATAGATACTTAATTGTATTTCTAATTCTATTAGCTTTTGAAATATTTGAATCATACAATAGGACACTAGCTGATCCACATGGCTATGATATTGTATTCTATGTTAATTATATTGGTTATAACGTGGATACTACTGCATTAAATTCAGTACAACCTTTGTTTGGTACTTTTCCTAACACCCATCCACAAGCAATCACTTATGTGTTTCAATCATATAATTATTTCATTTCTTCATATATTTATATTGCACAAAAATTATTTGGAATATTACATGTTAGCTTAGATTTCCTTCCATCTTATGTCTGGACATTCCAAATCTTGCTACACTGTATGTTTATTTCGGTTTCTTTATCTTCAATAAAAGAATTGAAGATAAAGAATAAAATAATGCAAATATCTTTTGTTGTGTTGTTAGTGTTGTTTTTGAACAACCTTTATTACAATAATTCCTTTGGTTTCTTGGGCAACTCTTATAGAATGAGCGTTCATGCACTAGCAAGCATTTTCTTATTTAGATATTTTGATTCGAAAAAACATAATGATTTATTTATATTCTTAACATGTATGCTAGGTTTGTGTGGTTTTTCTTCAACAGGAACCTTTGCATTTGTCTTTGTTTTATTTGGTTTGTTCTTTTATCTATATGATAAAGAAGTTAATCTTATTAAGTATTATGCATTATTCCTATTTATGCCAGTGTTAAATATCTTATGTGTTCAATTAGGCATTAAATGGTATGTAATAGTTTTTACTTTGTTAGTGTTTATAATCTTGTACTTCTTGAATGATTGGATTTTAAAGATTTATAAGAATAAATATATTCGTTATGGAACTATTTCATTAGTTGCCCTATTCCTAATTGTGATGTCTGTTAGAATTACACACAACTTATTTGACTTTTATGGATTCACTTATAATTATTCAGAAAGACAAGATATGTCTTGGGATTATTTTGATTTCTATAATTATAGACATTGGATTTTCAATCCTATTGTATTAATACCATTGTTTTATCATTTGTTTAAGAATAGAAAACACCCATTCTCTATTGTGTGTATTGTATTGATATTGTCTGTATTTAATCCATTTGGTGCTACTTATATGAATATAATCAATTGGGTATACTATAGAACCTACGATATTATTATTAATCAATTTACACTAGTTTACTTTATTAATTATTTATATGAAAACATTAGTAAAAAACAGATTGTTTCATATATTTTACTAGCTGCTTCAATTGTTCTAGCGGTAACTCAAATTCCACAATATTATCATGAATCATTTAAACCTAGTGATGATTATAACTATATTTATAAGATTGATAATAGTGAACTTGAGATGATTAATAATGTTCGTAATCTTATTAAAGATAAGGGGATCGAAAGACCTAGAATTATTAATTCAACTTTCTTTATGAATTCGTTTATTAAAAATGGTGAGTATCTGATTGGTAAAGAAATTAAGTATGATTATGCTGCCTACAATGATTTAACATATGATTTATATTTAATCTTCTATCCACCTAATGGCTGGGATAACTTTAGACCAACAGATCCACCCAAATATGATGAGGTTATTGAATTATTAAAACAATCCGACTTTGATATCGTTATTGTCGATAATGGATTGTTTATAGATTATAAAGGTGAATATATGCCATTGGCTGAAGCTGTGTGTAGTGATGGAACTTATACAAAATCAGAATATTCAACAGCTAAATATGCGGTTATTTATTTACACTAATAATTAGATATGAATTATTGTCATATAAGACGTTAATATCTCTACCGATTCTTAATAAATAGTAATATAAACCATAATAATTATCTTCTTCAGGATAATAGTGCATTAGGCTCTTATCAACTACCACATAGTCGATATCAGCCTCTTTTAAATATGATTCATAATTTTCATAATCGGGATTAGCTGGTTGATCTGGATCGCCATAATAAATTGCGGGATAGAAAATTGCATATAATTCTTTTTCAGCATCAGACCAATCGGGATTTACTTGTAATGATCTTCCAAAGATGTAAGTTCCCTTTTGAAGCATTGATTGAGTTAAAAGATTTGGCGTAATAATTCTTGGATTTTCTTTATCAAGACAATAAACTTTTAATTCATTAATAACATCAATCTCATCATTGTTCATACGATAAAAACCGTTATAGTCTTTACTAGGGATGTATGATTCATGATAATACATAGGTTTTGATAAATTTGCTGTATAAGCTATTACCAATAAAACAATAATGCTTATTGAATAATTAATAGCCTTATTATCTATCATCTCAAAGATGTTATTTGTCATATAAATAATAGTGAATGGATTTAGTATTATTTCATAAGCACGATAATAAACAGTATTAACTTTACTTAAAAAGTTACAACAGAATGGATTAAAGAAACAAATAATTAAAATCCAAGCAATCGTCATTAATTTATCTTTTCTTTTAAATAATAAATTAAATAAAACTATTAAATCACAGTAAATGATATAAACATTAGTGGCATTAAAACCCTTCTTTAAAGAAAAATTAAAGAAATAAAGGACCATGTCATATGTTATTCCGGTTCTAGAGAAGAAACCAGAAAGGTCAAAAACATTGTGTGTAATTTGGTATGACATTAGAAACAAAGAAACAAATATAAAGATAAATAATAATTTTTTATATTTATTAATAAATGATACTAAGGTTTTATTAAATATAAATAGTAAAGAACAAACCAAAATACTTATGCATATTGAAATTAAAATATTTTGTTTAAGGATATATTGAATTAAATTAGTTAAAATCGGTAATAGCACAATTGCGTATTCTTTAAGTATAGTTGTGTTACTATTGCTTAATACAAAAAATAATGCAAATAAAAATAAAACAGAAATGAATGCTCCAGTAGAAGAAACTGAACAGCCACTTAAAATAAATAGATAAATTGAATATTTATAATTGCTATTTCCTGTTTTAAAGTAATAATAAACATTTAAACACGCATACGCTTGAATTATGGTTCTAAGTGTATTGCCGAAAAAACCATATACACTGTTATATTGATATCGACCAAAGAATAAAATTAAAATCGAAAAAGAAACTAAATATAAAGGAGTTTTGTTTTTAGTTTCTTTTAAAGTTTCTACAGTTTCACAAATTATGTTACTTAGAAGCACAAAAAATAAAGTTTGGAATAACCACATGAACTGTATTGCTGGATAAAAAGAAATTTTTAAAATATTAGATATTTTTTGAAAAATAAACATTAAAAATGAAGCGTTGTAAAAATAACTTTGGAAGGAATATAAGTCTTCAATACTTCCTTGCTTATAAAAACCCCATATTGGATTAATAGAATTCATTTCTTTTAATCCGATATTTTGGCTCATTAAATTTAAGTAATAGGTAGTATCAAAACCGTTAAGGTCTCCTAATGTTGTGTTATATGTATAATATAGTAAAAATATTGTAGATAAAGTTATAAACAGCAATTTCTT
The DNA here is from genome assembly GCA_022776215.1 of Solobacterium sp. GTDB lineage: Bacteria > Bacillota_I > Bacilli_A > Erysipelotrichales > Erysipelotrichaceae > Colivicinus. The sequence continues at coordinate 18,909 of JALFIR010000003.1, forward strand.
TAGTTTAAATTGATATTTGTTATATTCTTTTTTTCTTATAACAAACACAATACTTATCAAAAGTAATAATGCTTGAGTTGAATAATAAAAAATTGTATTTACATTTATAAAAGAAAAAATACTGGTAAAAAAATAAGAAAAAGCCTGTATAGTCACAAAACCTATAGGTAGGTATAAAGAATTAAAATCTATCTTCAGGTATTTTGAAACGGCTTGCCCTAATAATTCATAATATAATAGTATTAATAATATGAAATAAATGTATATAAAATATTGCATAAATATATTTTATATTATTAACAACTTTTATAGAAAGATACTTATATGAAATTAAAAAATGTTATTTGTTATTCATTATATTCATTGTTAGGAAAACACCTTCCAATTTCATATCATTTTGGTGGTAAGTTTGCGATGAAGGTAAGGTATTTGTTTTTAAATAAATATGTTGCATATTGTGGAAAAAATGTAAATTTTGAAAAAAATTGTCAGGTTAATTCAACTTTAAAAATAGGAGATAATTCTTCAATAGGTGTTAATGCAGTTATTGGTGATTATGTAACTATTGGTAAATATGTTATGATGGGACCTAATTGTATTATTTATACAAGAAATCACAAACACGAGATATCAAACATTCCTTTCGTAGAACAAGGTTATGAAGATTTTAAGCCTGTTTTTATTGATGATAATGTTTGGATTGGTGAAGGTGTTAAGATAATGCCTGGAACTATAATAAATAAAAATACAGTTGTTGCAGCTGGAGCTATTGTAACTAAGGAGTTTCCACCTAATTGTATTATCGGTGGTAATCCCGCAAGAGTATTAAAGGAACTAAAATGATATAATTTATATTGTTATGCGAACTTTAATTATTATTCCAGCGTTTAATGAATCGAAAAATTTAAAGGCTTTAATAGAAGATATTGAAGCTTTTAGCTACGATTACTTAATCATAAATGATAAATCAACAGATAACACATCAGATCTTTGTAAAAAAGAAGGTTTTAATATTTTAAATCTTCCTGTTAATTTGGGTATAGCTGGTGTTACGAGGGTTGGCTTTAAATACGCTTATGACAATAACTATGATTGTGTCATTTGTATAGATGGTGATGGTCAACATCAACCAAAGTATGTTGCACCTTTGATTAAAGAAATCGAGAATGGCTATGACTATGTTGTTGGTTCTAGATTTATAGATGAAAAGAAATCTTTTTCATCTAGAATGATTGGAAGTAGAATTTTGTGTTTTTTAATTAAATTAAAATCTGGAGTAAAAGTAACAGATCCAACTAGTGGTATGCGTGCTCTTGGTAAAAAGACAATTGCTGAGTTTGCTAAGGAAATGAACTTTTACGCAGAACCAGATGCTTTATGTTACTTAATTAGAAAAGGTTTTAAGGTAAAAGAAGTTCAAGTTGAAATGCTAGATAGACAAGAAGGAAGTTCTTATTTTGTGAATCCTTTTAAGGCTATTAAATTTATGATAGGTGTAATTATATCTATTCTGTTTGCGAGGTAATATGAGTAAAGTCTTACAATTAAGTTTATTATTAGGATCAATTGCAGTCTTGATCTTTGTGATTAAGAATGTTTTAAAAAACAAAATCAATATAAGATATGCTGTTATATGGATTATTTGGGGAATTAGTATGGTAATTATATCTGCCTTTCCTACAATAATGTATTCACTTGCATCTTTTATTGGAATTGAAACCCCATCTAATGCAGTATTTCTAATTATGATGTTTTTATTATATTGTTTAACTTTTTATATTTATTTTATTATTAGTAGACATAATGAAGATATTATTAATCTTGATTATGAAATTGCTGTATTAAAGAAAAAAGTAGAAGAACTAGAGAAGGAAAGAAACAATGATTAAAAGATTAGCGATTGTGGTTCCTTGTTATAACGAAGAGGAAGCACTACCAGATACTGATAAAGTATTAAATGATTTAATGAAAGACTTGGTAAAAAGAGAAGTAGTTAAATCAAATAGTTTTATTTTATATGTTAATGATGGTTCTAAGGATAAGACTTGGGAGGTTATTAAAAACGCATATGAAAATAGTGAATATGTGCATGGTTTAAATTTAGCCGGTAATAAGGGACATCAAAATGCGTTGCTAGCTGGTTTGATGCAAGTTAAAGATGAAGTAGATGTAACCATTTCAATTGATGCTGACTTACAAGATGATGTTGGTGTTATTGAAGAGATGGTTGAGAAGTATTATTCAGGTTGTGACATTGTTTATGGCGTTAGAAATGACAGAACAAGTGATAGTGGATTTAAGAAATTTACTGCTGAAGCTTTCTATAAATTAATGAATTATATGGGTGCTAAGACTGTGTACAATAGTGCTGACTTCAGATTAATGTCTAATAGAGCTCTAGATGAATTATCTTTATATTCTGAAACACATTTGTTCTTAAGGGGCTTAGCTCCAGAACTTGGTTTCAAGACTGATTGTGTTTATTATAAGAGATCTCCAAGATTAAAGGGTGAATCTAAGTACCCTTTAAAGAAGATGCTTTCTTTTGCGTTTAATGGGGTTACTTCTTTTAGTGATAAGCCATTAACATTAATCCTTTATCTTGGTTTTATAGCTATCTTAATCGCAATTATTGCGGTTATTTATTCTTTAGTACAACATGCTAGCGGACACACAATCCAAGGATGGACATCATTATTTGCCTCTATTTGGTTTATCGGTGGTGTACAACTAGTATGTCTTGGTGTAATTGGACAATATGTTGGTAAGACATTTATTGAAACTAAGAAGAGACCTAGATACTATATTGAATCTTATTTAAATCACAAGGAAAAAATTGATGAAGAATAGTATTCTTAAACAAATCTTTGTGATTGGTGCTGGAACAATTATTAACGTTTTAATCGGTATAATAACAGTTCCAATTATCACAAGAATAGTTTCTCCAGAAATATATGGACAATTTACGATTTTCGATACTTATGCAAGTGTAGCTGTTTTGGTTTTGTGCTTGGGTTTTGATCAAGCCCTTGTTAGATTCTATTATGTAGAAGATTCATCAAATTATAAATCTACACTTTTTTATAATTGTGTTAAATATCCAATAATATTAAGTACGATATTATTAATCGTTCTATCAATATTAACTTTTCTAAATATCATTAATATTGATTTTGGTAATTCTATAACGTTTTTGTTGTTTATTTATATACTTTTACAACTTCTATTACGATTTAGCACATTAGTGATTAGGCTTGAACAAAATTCTAAGTTATTTTCTTTTGTGAATGTTAGTCAACGAGTAAACTATCTTATAATTTTATTCTTAATCTTTAGATTTCTAAATGTGGATAAATTATTAGCTTTAGTATTATCGATTTCGCTGGCTTGTCTAATTAGTTTAATTTTTGGTTTAATATTTCAGAAAAATATTTGGAACCATCTAGAAATTGAAAAAGATAATTTTCCGATTTCAATGAAGGAATTATTTACATATAGTTGGCCATTTATCATTTCGATTGGAATTGCCGCCTTGTTTAATGTAGCTGATGAATTATCTCTTAAATATTTAACTACTTATGCGGATGTTGGTATCTATTCTAGTGCTATGACCTTAGCGAACATGTTTGCCATAATTCAAACAACCTTTAATACTGTATGGACGCCTATTTCTGTTGAACATTTTGAACAAGACAAAACAGACCACAAGTTTTTTACTGATACTTATGACTATGTAACTATCGTAATATTCTTTTTTGGCCTGTCAATGATTTTGGTTAAAGACTTATTCGCCTACTTCTTAGGCCCAGCTTATAGAGAAGCTGTTTTTGTGTTGCCTTTCTTGTTATATAGACCAATTTTATACACAATCACCGAAACAACAACAAATGGACTTGTATTTGAAAAGAAGTCGAAACTACTTTCTTTAATTAACGCGATTTCATTATTATTTAATGTTATTGGTAATTTTATTTTAATTCCTAAATTTGGATTTAAAGGTGCTGCCTTTGCGACAGGATTATCATATGTATTCTTGTTCTATATAAAATCAATCATTTCTAATAAATATTTCTATATTGAATTAAAGTTGCCAAAAATATCATTATTAATACTAGCTACAACTATATTCTCTTTATATAATTCTTACTATTCATTTAATATTATTTCAGTATTAATGTATTTATTCTGCTTATTAATAATAGTTGTTCTTTATCACAAATCAATTAAAAATGGTTTTATATATTTAAAACAATATTTAAAGAAATTTATCTCTTAATACTTTTTTCTAATAACTTAAGAGGTGGAACTAAAATCCACAATAAACTAATAATATATAATCTTGTTCCAACATAAAAATATGCTTGTTTATCGTTCATGATATATCTGTTCTTTTTATAGTTTGGAACATTTTTCTTTATATATAAATCAGCTTTTTTAAGTTCTTTTTTGATTGTCTTATTATCAAAATAAATAATTCTAGATAAATGCCCAAATAAACTATTTTTAAAAACTATATAGTCTATTTCATCTTTATAATTTTCATAAAAAGGTTTTTTGATCAGTCTATCAAGAATGACAAAAATATCATTTAATGATTCATCAAATCTACGCATAGTAGAATTCTCTCTAATATAGTAATCATATAGTACATCATTAATGATGTTTATTTGTCTTGAGTTAGTTAATAATTCTGTTGTGAATAAAACATCTTCAAATCTTAACTTATCACCCGCAAAACGACTATCTTTAATAACTTCTTTTCTAATTAGTTTATTAGTAGGACCTAGGTTAACAGTAACTAAAGCTTCCTTGTTATTGATTAAGCCTAGCTTCTTCATCAAATCAACATTGTATGAACCATCTTCATTGATTCTCTTTATTCTACAAACAACAATATCAACATCTTCATTTGTAGCTTCGTACATCTTAGATAGATAATTAGGCTCTATCGCATCATCACTATCAACAAAACAAATCCATTCACCATTAGCTAATTCAATACCTTTGTTTCTGGCTACAGCTTGACCACCATTCTCTTGATAATAGTATCTAGCATCATATTCTTTAGCGATTTGAGCGCTATTATCAGTTGATCCATCATCAATGCATATTACTTCATAGTTGCTATAATCTTGCAAAAAAACACTATCTAAACATCTTTTAAGATAGTCTTGGCAGTTATATACAGGAATGATGATTGAAATTAAAGAATCATTTTTCATCAATAACCTCACTAATTAATTTATTCCATAAAGCTACAATAGTATTAATAGTATGTTTTTCAATTAATATATCATTACCTTTAGATAATTCAATTCTCTTATCTTTAGATTCAATTAATTCAATAATCTTATCAGCCATCTTTTGAGCATCAAAACATTCAGTTAAATAACCGTTGATGTTATTTTCAATAATACTTCTAGCTCCAGGTATATTAAAGGCTACCATTGGTAGTTTATTTGCCATAGCTTCAAGAAGCACCATTGGATAACATTCAGACTTTGATGTCATAACTAAAAACGAATATAGTTGATATTGATCATAAACATTTGGAATGCTTCCAAGTAAATGAAGATTATTATCTATATTGTTTTCCTTAATCATAGAACTAATCTTTTCCATATCTGGGCCATCGCCATAAATATCCCAATTCCATTCAGGGTGTTTCTTAAACACGATAGTAGCTACTTCTACTAATTTTTCATAATACTTTTGGAAACAAAATCTACCTACAGTAATAATTTTGTTTGATTCAAGATTGTATTCATTTGCCTTATCAAATAACTTAGGATCAATAGGATTAGGAATAGACACAACTTTGTTTCTTGCGTGTAATTCGTTTATAAATACATTTTTGTTTATCTCGGTTAAAGCTACTATACAATTAGCTTTCTTTGCCGCAAAAGCTTTAAAAAGATCAACAAACTTTTCTTGACCTTTTTCTGAATGACACCAACACACAAAAGGGATCTTATTAGATTTAGTAGCTAAATAAGCATAAGGAGTTAACATTTCACTACAAGTAATTAAGATATCAATCTTATTTTTATTTAAAAATTCTTTTAATAAAGCAACTACTTTAAAAGCTTGTTGAATATATTTCTTTTTACCTTGGATGATTGTCTCGGGTTTGTTTTTATATAGTTGATAATTACCATCACCATGTTCTTGGTACATTGACAAGACAAAAACATCGTGATAATCACTTAAACCGTTCCCTACTATCGGTACTACTCTTTGAATACCTCCTGTGGCACTAAAATCATCAATTAAAAAACAAACTCTCATTTATAACTTTCTTCCAATTTCTTTCTATATTTTATCAATTCATCAACATTACTACCATTAGTTTCCTTTGTGGATGGAAATAATACTTTAAAGATACTATTAAATAATTTAGGCGAAATTAAATAAGTACGATAAGAAGCTTTTACCATAAATGGAATATTGTTTATCATCTTATATACTCTTTTAACATCTTCTTTTGTAGAATTCTTAACTATCATATCCTTTAAGATATTAAGTAGTTGATTATCCTTTAATTCATCATATTCTTTTTTATTAATAATCTCTAAGTTGTAAACATCATCTCTTAGTTTTTCACACATCTTAATGTTTCTATCAAAATTAGGGAAATTATCATTAGAATTATAAAATTTAACTACTAATTCTTTATCTAAAGAAACAGATTTATATTTAGCTATTTTCTTAGCTACAAATTCAATATCTTGGAGTCTTAAATAAGAGTCATCAAAACCACCATCATTATCGTATACTTCTCTTTTAAAACAAATATTAGATCCTGTTCCAATCTCTTTCTTATAGAGCAGCAAACTCTTTGAATCAATATCGTTACATTTAACGATTCTTGATACACCTTCTTTTAAGATAATTACTACATTAGAAAAGATAAAGTAAGCATCTTTATTTGATTCAAATGTTTTATTGATTTCTTCAAGATAATTCTCTAAGTAGAAATCATCATCATCAAGAAAACAAATATATTTACCTTCAGCGTTCTTTAATCCTTGATTTCTAGCATAAGAACCATTCACATGTTTATTGATTAAATACTTAATGGTTAGTTTATCCTTAAAATAATCAATAACTTTTTGAGTTTTTAATTGATCATCACTACCTTTACCATTATCATCTGATACAATTACTTCGAAGTCTTTAAATGTTTGGTTTACTAAACAAAATAAAGCTATTGGCAACGAATCAAAACCTTTATATGTTGGAATTATAATTGAAAATAACTTAGACATTTTTATTACCTACCAAATAACTTAATAATAGTTCAAATATTAAATATAAAGAAATAAAAATTAATATATATTTAATAGAGAAAACAAATTCTTTTCTTAAGAAAAAAAGAAAATACAACAATGAAAACATTAAAGATGAAATATATACTTTCTTATCTTTAACAATTTCAATCTTAGAATATATAGCTAAAAAAACAGTTAATATAATAAGAGGAAAAATACTAACTAAAGAGATATTGGTTAAATAGATTAAACCAATAGTAGCTATTACCGATTTTAAAATCTTCACTTAGCATTGCCCTCCTTATATTCAACATTAGAAATTGTTTGCGTAATTATTAATGGTAAACACGCAACAACAGGATAAATATATCTAAATTCATCGTTTAACGGTACAAATGCCATTAGTATTAGGAAATTAACTAATAAGTGGAACATACTAATAAAAGTAGTCTTATTTTTCTTTAAGAAACAATAATACAAACCTATTATCAAAATAAACACAATAGTACCAGGACTAAATGCACAAGATACTAAAGGAATATTCTTTTGATTATTATAGATATTCTCAATCTTATTAACTAACGATTTATTATTATTTGTATATTCTATTCCATATTCATTAGGATAAATAGAAGTATAGTACATATTTTCAACATACTTATTTGGATAGAAGTAATACTTATTCATATTCACATAAGCCTCTAAATAATCTAGAGGATACTTCAAAAATAATTCTACCCATAATTTTAGATATTCAATTTTGTTGATATCTAATCTAGAAGGCTTAGCGGTGTTTAAAATATAACTGTATAAAGTATCTACAAGAATTGGGTTATACGCTTCTTTTACTTCGTCTAAAGGAATGTATTCTTCAATTAACCACTCTTCTTTCTCGTTTAGCTCCCTTTCATGAACTACAACGTTAGCGATTTGTTGGAATGGTACTACAGTAATAAAACTATCACGAAAAGCAGTTGCAGATGGTGTATAATAATCACCTTTATAATTACTATTTAAAGTAGATAGTGTTGCGTTGTAAATTGGACCTCTAATAATACCAACTAAAACAAGGGTTGCGATTGTTGTGATTGTTAATTTCTTAAAATTAAATTTCAAACACAAAACAAGTATAATTATTACTACAACTATTAAAGTATAGAAACCATTATTTCTAAGCAATGAATATAAGATGCCAGTTATTATAAATAAGATAATATTTTTATTTGATGGTTCATGACACAAATTATCTATCATACATACAAATAATGCGGTAAATACTGCATACATTGCATCTTTTGAAATGCTGATACTATAGAAAACATTATAGGAAATAAATCCATAGAATAATAATGAGCATAGATAAAAATAAATATTATTAGTTCTTTTATATATATATTTACAAATATATGCATAAATAAGAGCACAAATGATTAATTGAACTAAACCAACTACAAAAGTAGCTATATTAATATTCGTAGTAAAAGATAGCACAATATCATAAATAAATTTAATTAATAATGTATGTAATAAAGGATTCTTGTTATTGAAAGGACGATCACCAAAAGATTGAACAATTTGATTTAAGGTATCGGGATAAATAATTCCTGGATATTTAATAATTAAAATTGTTAACCATGAGAGTACGATTATTAAAAAGGCAACAATAAAAGATGACTTATAGCTTATAGGAGTAATTGTTTTAATCTTTTTATTATCTAAAACGTTAAATATATATCCAAATAAGTGTTGGAATAAAAAATAAGAACCAATAGGTGTGACAATTAGTTTTATTGCGAGTAAGAAGCCATTAGAGTCATCTAAGTAAATCTTATATTTACCTAGTAATAGTAATAAAGATAATATTAGGGATAATAGTACAGTGTTTCTCTTGTATTTAGTTGTATTTTTAAAGAATAAATAAAAAATAATAAGCATAAGCGCTAATAAAAAATAGTTTGAAAAACTCAAACTATTTAAAAAATATATAGCTAATACTGATAATAATGTTTTTAAAGCAGTTTTAATCATATTCATGTATCTATGATAACATGTTAGACTATTTGTATTTTTCAATAACTTTATTATATTCATCCCAATTCCCCATATCGAAGTAAGAACCATCTGAAATTGGAAATACACCTACGTTTTTATTATCATCTATTAATCTTTGCATAAGTGTTGTGATATGAACGAATTCATTATCACTAATATAATTTAAGGCCTCAGGTTCTAAAATATATACTCCAGAATTGATTTGATATATCATCTTAGGTTTTTCTCTTAAACCAATTAATTGACCGTTTTCTTTAGTTTCTAAAGTTCCATAAGGAATTGAAAAATCTTTTACAACAGACAATGCTGTAATGATGTTGTTATTTTCTTTGTGATACTTCATCATTTCCTTAAAATCAACATCAACAATAATGTCACAATTAGACACAAAGAACGTCTTATCTAATTTATCTTTTAATAAGTAAAGAGAACCTGCTGTACCAAGTGGCTTTTCTTCTTCTATAAAGTTGATGTTGTAATCAGTAATATTTTTTCTCTTGAAGAATTCTTTAATTAAATCACCCATATGATTTATAGAGACATAAAAGTCTTTGCAACCAACAGAAGTAAATTGATGAATTATTTCTTCGATTACCGTTTTATCTGAAATAGGAACAAGTGGTTTTGGAATTAAATTAGTTAACGGTTTTAAACGAGTTCCCTTACCACCAGCCATAATCACAACAGGATAGTTTTCATCTAATGTTCTTTTATATTCAACACCAAACTCAGTTGCCCATTCTAAAGTATCTACTAATATGCCGTTTTCATTTATGACTGGCATACATTCGATTCTTTCTTTTTTCATTTCAGCTAATATATCTTCCTTCTTTTGATTACTAGAAGCAATTGTAATATCGCTTCTTAAAATCAATTTAACAGGAGATTGCATGCTGACTTGTTTTAATAAGGCTCTTTGAATATCACCGATCGAAAGAACACCTTTAAATATATCACCATCACAAATTATCAACAGTTTTCTATCAACCTCATCCATAAGCTTTAAAGCTTGAATGATGGTAATGTCGTCTTTGATGATTATATCTTTATTAATCATGCAATACTTCCTTAACCATTTCTACTACATATTCGATATCTTCTTTAGTAATGTTTGTGCTAGAAGGCAAATTAATTACTCTATCAGCATAATAAGTAGCTTTTTCAATCATATAAGCATCATCATTTAAGTATGGAACCTGTTCATTAATTAATCCCCAAATAGGTCTAGTTTCAATACCTCTATCTTTTAATTCAGCAATGATGGTTCTAATATCTTTTTTAACTTCGTCTTTATTGATTAATAAAGAATAGAACCATTTGTTTGAACAAACACCTTCTCTAAAAGGAAGCATTGTTCCTTTTGAATAACCATCAAATAATTTTACATAAAAATCATAATTCTCATTCTTACGTCTAATAAACTCAGGCAGTTCTTCCATTTGAGCTACACCAAGGGCTGCTTGCAAATTTGTCATACGGTAGTTATAGCCAATTTCATCGTGAATGTAGAAATGAGCATCGTTTTTAGCCTGTGTTGATAAATAGCGCAAATGATCTACAGTGGAACTATCTTTAGCCGTTACGGCACCACCGCCACCAGTTGTGATGATCTTATTTCCATTAAAAGAATAAGCTCCAAAATCACCAATAGTGCCGGCATATCTGCCATCTTCATAGTGAGTACCTAATGCTTCAGTAGAATCCTCAATAACCTTAAGATTATATTTATGAGCAATCTTCATAATTGAATCCATATCGGCCATATTTCCAAATACATGAACAACCACTAGAGCCTTAACAATGCTTCCTTTGTATGTTAAATGATTATCTTCAAAAACACATTCTTTATTACAAAATTTTTCAAGTTTAATAGGATCCATGCATAAGCTATCATCACAATCAATAAACACAGGTTTAGCGTAACAGTATTTAACAGGATTAACAGCCGCAATAAAAGTAAGAGGAGGTACAATAACAACATCTCCCGGAGTTACCCCAGCTTCTACTAAAGACAAGTGTAAAGCAGATGTGCCACTTTGGCAGGCTGCTACATTATCAATGTGATTAAAATTTGCTAAGCTTTGTTCAAGTTTAGTGATGAAAGCACCGCCAGTAGAAACCCAGCCTTCATCTAGTGCTTCATTTACATATTTCTTTTCATTTCCTTCAAAATTTGGAATAGATAATGGTATATTACGCTTCATATAAAATCTCCTACATTTTTGTATCTAAAGATTTACCTGTTTCGATATGTTGGAAGTTAGGTAAATAATCACTTAAGATTGAAACTATTTCTTCTTTATTACAATTATCGCTACCAAAAGCTTGTTCTAAGTTTGAAAGTAATTTATGTACGTTTTCTACATTAGGCATTTCTTTATCGGTAATAAAACCTAATGATTCAAACACATCCATATTATAAGATTCTTCATCAGTATAGAATTCTTCATAAGCCTTCTCCCCTGAAGTGTTTGATACTGAAATATGTATTGGATATTGATTACTTTCTTTTATATATTTAGCTTTTTCGATTGCTTCTACATCGCTGTTGCATTTAAGAATGGAATAGCCATTTTCTGTAATTAATGCTTCACCAATCTTATCAAAAGACATCATTTGAGCTTCTTCTAACTTAGGGAAAAAGATTTCACGGTTCTTACCAAGCATGCACGCTAGCATACAAATTTGTCCACTTTCTTGTAAAGAAACAAAATATCTTTTTACATCACTAGGTGCAGATAATGGTTGTAATTTATTCATTCTAGCCAAAAAGCCTGCAGGTAGAGAACCGTTTGAAAATGCTACATTGGCAAATCTAGCTGTTTTAACTGGGAACTTATCCGAATATGAAAAGATTAAATCTTCCATAATTCTTTTACTAGCTCCCATGATATTAACAGGATTTGCTGCCTTATCTGTAGATACACAGAAATAGTTCTCTGGTGGATAAACAGTTAGTAAATCCAATAATTTCTTAGCGTTTATTACATTATTTCTAATTAAAGCTTCTATAGAATAAATATCTTTTTCAGATCTAACATGTTTGTGTGCTGAAAAGTTTGCGACAATATTAAACCCCTTGTTATTTTTAAACATTTTTACAAAGACTTTAGAAGAATAGTCCATAGGATAAGTTAATAAATCTTCTGGCACATATAAGCCTTCAGTTGATCTAATGTCTCTAACTAGTTCAGCTAAACCATTTTCATTAGTATCAACAACAACTAATTTAGATGGTTTAAATGGAAGAATGGCTTTAATAAAGTTAGAACCTATAGAACCAGCTCCACCAATAACCAATATAGTTTTATTTTGAATCTTTTCTTTTAATGTTTCTTCGTTATTTTTAATGTCATTAAAAAACATGCTACAGTCTCTTTTTGTCACATACTTACTAACAAAATTATCTAATTCAAACATTCTTATCTCCTTTAAACATCTTTTTCCATTTAGCTCTACACGTATCCCAAGAATAATATGTACTTATTTTCATTTTATACTGATAATCTCTTTTTGGATAATTTTCCAAAATTTCATTAAGTTGTTTATTTAAATCATCGAAATCTGAAAAATAGTCAATCTTTATTCCCATTTCATCTAGTTCCTTATAATATAGCCACTTACCATTAAGAACTATACTACCTGCATATATTGATTCTAATAAGCTAGATGATAAAGCATCAGTTTTTTGTGCGTGAATAAAAATATCTGTCGCAGCTCTTAAAATACCAATATCTTCTTCAGACATATATGTTCTTAAAAAAATATTCTTCAAGCCCTTACTATTTGCATAAGATTCAACTTCGTCGATATATTCTTTTTTTCCGTTATAGGTCATTGGAAAAATAACAAATAATTTGTCTTTATTTTTTTGATTAGAAAGTGCATCGATAATTTTTTTATGTTGATGAGCTTCGTTTGCGTTATATCCAGCTGTCACATAAATCAAATCACTATTGTTAGAGAAATGTTTTTTGCACTCCTCAATTCCCATATCAAATGCCTTATCTATATATGGAATAGAAGAATTACCAAAGTCGATTAGCGAACATTTTTTATTGAATAAAGAAGAACACTTTTCCACTAAATTCAAACTAGAACAAACAACATTCGCATCTAATTCTTTAATTATTTTTTTGATTTTAGTTAATTCAATTTTGTTTGCTCTAAAAATATCAGAACCAATAAATAATGTATAAACATTAGTATTTTTACTTTTAGCACTTAAAGCGATACTTAGATTAATGCTATCACAGTAGATTACAACAATATTATCGTAGTTATTTCCATCTTTTATCGCACTAACAACACTATTTTTGTAGTGAGCAGTCATAACAACGGGTATCTTCATTAGTATTGGATTTAATTTAAAATCACCCACAAATTTTATACCTTTACTTAAATATTCATCTTTATAAACGCACTCTCTTCTTATATCATCTTGAAGAAAAACTTCATGACCAAAAGGTAATAGTATTTCATCGATATATTTTTTAATCCAAATTGAATTTGTATTTCCAATTAATAAAGTCTTCATCTCTTATCCTTTCTTAATATCACAAATGCTCATCGCGATTATAAATGGCAAGGTAAGTGACACAGCATAGGCGTATCTAAATTCAGCATACAAAGGTGTTGCGATTAGTAATGTGGCAATTACCAGTAATGGTGGCACCATTATAAAGAATAAGTCTTTTCTTTTATAAAGTGCTGATTTATATACAAACATTATAAGCAACCAAACCATAAAACCAATTGATAAGAAGAATGTGAAGATAGGCGATCCAGACCACTCCATTAAGTATAATGTTAAAGCTGAATCAAAGAATTTGTTGTTAATTGTTTGATAAACACCTAAATCATTATTAGTAACGCCATCTGCCCATCTCCAAAAAGCGTAGCCTGAATTCCAGTATCCTCTTGTCTGATCTACCCAGGCTTCAATGTATTTTTGAGGATACTTTAAACCAAGTTGAATATATAAGTTTAAGTATTCTTTTGAATGTTCCTTTAAATAATCTTGATTACCTTTTTCTCTTACTAAATTTTTAATTGGATCAGAAAAGAAAGAAACATAGTAATCAGGAATTTTATCAATATCAATCACTTTGTTTAATAGTTCTTTTTGATCTGAGGTTAATTCTTTTTCATCTTTAATAACTCTTGCGATTTGTTGAGCAGGGATTGATAAAGATTCAATTGTATCTGGTTGTTTTACATTCAATGAACTTAAAACAGGATACTTTAGAATAATTGAAAGTAATATAGTTATAACCATTATTAAGTTGATGAATTTGTATTTCTTGAAGAATAAAATAAAGAAAACAATAAAAGAAAAAACATATACAAATAACCCGTTACTTCTAAGTAGACAAACACCTAATGATGATAAGAAAGTGATTAATAGATTGACTTTATAGTTACCAATATTATTTAAAATCTTATAGATAGTTACGACAAATACACTTATCGCAACACCAAAGAAAACATCCTTTCCCATATAGAAACTATATTTAATATTTACTGGATAAACCAAATAACAGATATAAACTATTAATGTTAAGTTTAAATTTTTTGTAATTGTATATATGGTTTTAACGATATAAATAATACATGTTGCCAATACAAAGATTGAGAAAATACTATATAGTGCAACGCCAACATTGATATCATTGAAAACATTTAAACCTATATCAATAAAAATCTTAATTATCATTGTATGGTAAAAAGGATGGTGGTTTGTATAGACACCTGTCAATATTTGTCTAACTTGACCAATGCTATCTGGAGTAAATATTCCAGGATATTGAGCGGTATAAAAAATAAATAAATCTACAAAGATAATTATTAGCCATAAAGATAAGAAGAATAAATTTTTGTTTCTTAGTATCACTTCACTATTTTTAATATTAAATTCACTAAGGGCAATTATGCATTCTCTAAATACTACAAAACCGCCTAAGAACACTTCGATAATCGCGATTAGTCTATATGCATGAGAAACGATTGCGTGGAATAGACTATAGTTAGCTAATACAACAGTTAAAGATAGAACAACCGAGAATATAGTTAATAATATTTTGTTTTGTTTACTGGGTTTGATGTTTTTGGAAATACAAACTGTACGATGAATTACAGCTATAATAGCCAATACAAAATAAGGAGAATAATAAGAATCGGCTTTAACTAAAAAGATGCACCAATAGTATAAAAGTATTGCCTCTATTGCTGTTAATAATAATTTTTTGTTTCTTTCTTTCATATCTTCTCCTACCCTATTATTAAATTATAACTGAAGTAAAAAGTTAAGTTCCACTTTAAAGTCTTAAAAAGAAATAAATAAATTTATTCTTGGAATTATAGTGTTAATCGTATGATTGACAACGTTAAAAGTTAAGACTTGACTTTTTAGGATTGCGGCTTATACTTGGCTATCCTATCTCTTTTTGTAATTTTTTGTTCTTTGAAAATTAAATATTGATAAATGTGGAGGTTTGAAATGAAGGAATTCGATAATGTTATTGGCTATGAAGATATTAAGTTAGAGCTTTATATTGTTGTTGATATGCTTAAGAATCCAGATAAGTATAAAAGCCTTGATGTTAAGGTTTCTTTAGAGATGGAAAGATATTATTGACGTGCTAAAGAACTTTTGATTAATAATAGGAAACTTTTGGATGCTGTAGCAAACAAGCTTATTGAAAAAGAAATATTGCTTAGTGATGGTATACAAAAACCGATGATGATAGAATGAAATTAGCTTAAATAGGAGAAAAATTATAATGTCGTTATGGAACAAAAGAGTGTCAAAAGAGGAATTTGATGAGTTGGAAGTTGAAGAAAACTATGAAAAAGTTGAGAGTATGAATGTAAAATATAATCTTTTAACTGATAATACAAAATTACTAATAGTAGGTACAATCACCCCACCAAATGGTGCCGGATTCTATTATACGAGTAAGTATAATAGGATATTTGGTTATATCGATCAAGCCTTAGGCACGCAACTTAAAGAAAAGAAAATAATGTTAATAAATGAAAATAATTCAGATGAAAAAAAGAAAATAATTAATGAAATAGTGGAAGAATTGGATGAAGTCGACATAGCTTTTATAGATGTAGTAAAAGAAGCGATTAGAAAAAAAGATAGTTCATTGGATACAGATATAAAACATGTTGTTTTAGACTATGAAGCTTTTAATGATTTAAAGAATGTTGAGCATATTATTTGCAACAGCAACGATGCTTTTGAGTGCTTCAATAATATAACTGTTATGAAATGACGAATGTCAAGTAGATTTAATCAATTTACTTAGATATTCGTTTTTTTAATCAAGAATATAGATCAGAAAACTTCATTTAAACAGTTTAATCGGCAGTTGGCCACTCTGTTATACGAGGATTGGTTACCTACAGGTCAATGGTTACGCCGTGAAGTTTCTGTGTCTATAAGCGTGAATCAAATCATATAAATAAATGTCAACATAGTTATATCTAGAATAACTTAAACCTTTCTTTTACAGTTGAAATTTCCTGACTTATATTCTTGATTCTTATTAATTAGGACTTAATCAATTATTTGATTAAGTAAGTATCAAATTATTTGGCAATGTTAACTTCTATATTGTCTGTCATCATACCCCATACAAAACACGCTAGTTCTCTAGCTACAGCTACTTTAGCTACATTGGCTTTCTTGCCTCTTTGTATCATCTTATAATACTTCTTCTTTAATCTAATATTAGCCTTATCAGCATAATTAACTACTTCGCTTGAACATTTAGCTTGTCTTGATTTAAGATCTCTTGATTTATGACCAACGGTTCCTTTTGTAAAGGATTGCGAAGCTTCGGTTAATAATCTTCTTAAGTGACTATTACCTGATTTAGTAATGCCAAATCTGTTATCTTTATTTGATGATGCATCTTGTATTGGAATCATACCAAGCCAAGCACCATAATCGCTTCCTTTGGCAAATCTTTTAAAGTCGCTTGTCTCAACTATTAAAGACAAAGCGGTATGTGTTTTGATACCAGAAAAGCATTTAAGTTTATTAACTCTTTCTACATAGATTTCTTTATTAGCCAATTCTTCAATCCTTCTATCAAAGGCATCGATTCTATCAGTTAGATGATAGTACTCCGCCATATACTCATCT
>JALFIR010000023.1:0-2551 GCA_022776215.1 Solobacterium sp.
TAACAACAAAAGTTAAACAAAAGCCCTATATAGCAGCCGTTATATAGGGCGTCTTTCTTATATAGGTGTAATAGCCAGTTCTTAACGAACTGGGCAGCCAGTCAATCCGAATTGACTGGTCAGTTTAACCGAACTCTACAGCGTTGATTGCGGTTATTGTGATTTTTCTAGTTTTTGTATATTTGTTGATGTTCCATAAGTGGAACGTTAAGGTGACAATACAAGGAATAGAGAATGGCTTTGTTGATATCGATGTTGAATATGTTGGTGGTCTTTATACATGTGAATTGTCTAATGAGAAGAAAACATATGTTAATGGTGATGAATTAGAAATATCATGTACAAGCAATTTAGTATCTTCTATTAATAAAGAAACTAAGTACGAGATTAAAGGCTTATATACAAACGACGATGACTTAGATGTTCTATTTAATCAATGGGAAAATAGAGAGGTAAATTATGGTGATACCATAAAGAAAGATGATGTTGTTGCGGTGTTTAAAAAGACTCTTAATCATACTTCCGATTATTATTGTATCGTACAAGGACCTAAGGAGTTTGTTGGTTACTTTGATAGAGGCATTGTATATGATGAAGTGAATAAACAATATGTGCAATTTCTTGATAAAGAAGTGAACTACTCACCACTTAAGAAAATGGGAGCTTCTTGCTTCATAGACCGTTGCTTAATTAAGTCTTACATAGTCTCCACAAGCTTATAAGATTGGCTAGTTTCTAGCCTACTGTAATATAGTATTTAAACTATTTTGATTTTGAAGGTTAAGTAATCTTAGACCTTCTTTTTTAATATTGATAGCTGCATTGATATCTCTATCAACACTAGTATTACAAACATCACAAAAATATGTTCTTTGTGATAAAGGAATACTTTTAACTATGTTTCCACAACAGCTACATGTTTTAGTAGATGGAAAGAATTTATCTACTTTGATAAATTGTTTATTTCTATCAATTAGTTTATATTCTAAATATTTTAAGAATAAACCATAACCATTATCTAAAGTAGCTAAACCATTACCAAAACCCTTATTAGATAAAGCTTTCATATCTAGATCTTCTACACACACAATATCATAATGATTGGCTATCTCATATGACAGTTTGTGTAGATTATCATTTCTTTGATTAGCTATATGTCTATATAGCTTATTAACCTTAGTTTGTTGTTTTAAATAGTTATTTGATTTAGTTTCTCCTTTCTTAAATCCTTGTTTTTTAGCTAATCTTCTTTGTAGCTTAGCTAACTTCTTTTTAGACTCTCTATAGTATTTATGATTACTACCAACATTACCCAAATCATCAACATACAAACCATTAGACGCATAATCAAGTCCAATTGAATTAGATGTATCGATTGTATTGTTGATGATTTCTTTTTCATATTCAAAAAGAATAGATACATAGTATTTATTATCTGATTGTTTACTTATTGTTGCATGTTTAATTTTCCAATCTTTATTAGGGAATCTATGTATCTTAGCTTTAACTTTTTTACCTTAGGTAACTTAATATAGTTTTCACCTATTTCGATATTATTATTAGTAAAGTTTGTAGTATAAGAATTTCTTGAATATCTTTTACTTTTATATACAGGTCTGTTACTTAACTTATTAAAGTATCTTTTATAAGCTCCATTTAGATTGAATATAGAATTAGTTAAAGAAAACTTATCTACTTCCTTTAACCATGGATACTCTATCTTTAATACACGATTACAATAATTATTAGAATCTACTTTAGACATATATGTATTGGATTCTTCTTGTAGATTTAAAAGTTTATTATAGACAAATCTTACACTACCAAAAGTATTAGAAAACATTTCTATTTGTTTCTTATTTGGATAGATACGATATTTGTAAGCTTTGTTCATTAGCTATATTTTATCCTAGAATATAGGTATTACTTTGCCATACAATTGCCATATTATTACCATTATCAATGTGGAAAAGTGGATAATTATTACTGGTTATATTTGATTAGAGTTATCATTAATTATTAATAACTAGTACAACCGTTATTAATAGATTATTGATAAACAATATTAGAGCTAACTACATTAATAAATAACATTGAAACTAACCTCTACCTACATTACGTTTAGAGGAAGGAGACTTAGGCTGTAGGGTTTGTTCAAAGAGGGTACATTTCAGCCTACCGTCATACACATCCATGATATATTTGTGACTTTGGCTTCCTATCAAAATGAATTAGATTATACTTGTATCTATGTCCGTGATGATTTTAAAAGTTTGATTAGATAAAAAGAAAAGGTTCACGATTGTGAACCTTTAATATAGGGCTAATCAAATTTTCTGGGGGTTTGTAACTTGGGGGTTTAAACTGGGGGACAAACTTGGGGGTCTAATAATTAAAAAATAACGTTGGAAATAACAGTTTGTAATAACTGAATCTCCAACGTTTTTCCTTTCGGTTATCATTAATGTGTTCGGCACAATGATAAAGAAGAAAGGAAGACAAATGAATAATATCATAAATTTTTTATGTTTGCCTGATAACGATATTGAAG
>JALFIR010000028.1:0-16479 GCA_022776215.1 Solobacterium sp.
TGGACTGCTTTAAAAAGAAATAAAAGCTTAATTCTTATTGATCCTAAAAATACAACACAAATGTGTTCTGTATGTGGTGTTATATCTGATGAAAAAATCATCTTAGGAATAGAAGAATGGACTTGTCCAAATTGTGGTAAACATCATATTAGAGATATTAATGCTGCAATAAATATTAAAAACAAGGGTCTATCCCTTGTCTAAGTAAAGTATTAATTCGTAGTATGGCAACTCACTACGATAACCGCCTATTAATTGGTAAACCTCTACTTATAAATATTATAAGCAAGTAAAACTGTATTTAGGTAAGTTGTAGTTCTCTTATAAAGAGCCTACAAGCCTGTGGTTTTAACCACGGGTAGTTGACTAAAAAGGAAAAGTATAAATGGATAATGAAAAGATAATCACTGTAAAGAATCTAGACTTATATTATGGTGACCACAAGGCCCTAAATGGTATTAACATGGACATTGAAAGAAATTCCATTACTGCCTTCATTGGACCTTCAGGTTGTGGTAAGTCTACTTTCTTAAGAACTTTAAATAGAATGAACGACCTTATTCCTAATGTAAAAATTGAAGGTGAGGTTATATATAATGACAAGAATATCTATGATAAGAATGTAGATATTTATAATTTAAGAAAAGAAGTGGGTATGGTCTTTCAAAAGCCTAATCCCTTCCCAATGAGTATCTATGATAATGTAGCCTATGGCCCTAGGACCCATGGTATTCATAATAAGAAGGAACTGGATAAGATTGTCGAGGAATCTTTAAAAAAGGCAGCCATCTTTGGTGAGGTTAAAGATAATTTAAATAAGAGCGCTCTATCGTTATCAGGTGGTCAACAACAACGTCTATGCATCGCCAGAGCCCTAGCTGTTAAACCTAAGGTCTTATTAATGGATGAGCCAACTAGTGCCCTTGATCCTATTTCTACAGGCAAGATTGAAGAATTGGCTCTCGTACTTAAGAAAGACTATTCAATTGTCATTGTTACCCATAATATGCAACAAGCATTACGTATTTCTGATAAGACAGCTTTCTTCTTGCTTGGAGATTTGATTGAATATGATGATACTCAAAAGATCTTCTCAATGCCTAAGAATAAGAAGACAGAAGATTATATTACAGGAAGGTTTGGATGATATGCGTGAATATTTTGATAATGAATTAAAACAATTAAATTATGAACTAGTTGATATGGCAAGTATTGCCGAGGGGATGATTCAAAAGGTAAATCACAATATTGGTATTTATAATGAAGAAGAATTAGATGAAGTAAAAGCCTACTATCAAAAGATTGATCGTAAACAACGTTTTATTGAATCTGAATGCATGAAGTTACTACTTCTTCAACAACCGGTTGCCAGTGACTTAAGACAAATCAGTTCGATCTTAAAGATGATTAATGATCTACAAAGAATCGGTGATCAAGCTGAGAATATTGCTGAAATCCTTAGTATCACCAACAAGACTTGCGTCAGTATGAATGTCGAAGTAAAAGAAATGGCTAATCTTTGTGTAAAGATGTTGAATGATGGTGTAAATTCTTTTGTGAACAAGGATCTTAAATTAGCTAATAGTGTTATTAGTATGGATGATAAGATTGACAATAATTTTAATATTGTAAAGGAACAATTGATTGATATTATTCATAATGATAAAAATGATGGAGAATATGTCATTGATATCTTGATGTGTGCTAAGTATTTTGAGAAGATTGGTGATCATTGCGCGAATATTGCCAAGTGGACCGTCTTTTATTTAACTGGTAAGCATATTTAATTATTTTACACAGATTTTACAATTGCTTGTGGTAAGGATAACATTTGTTAGGTAACATTAAATTGTAAAGAGGAAGTGTAAGATGATGATTTTTTGTGTAGAAGATGATCGTGGAATAAGAGAATTAATGACCTATACCCTAAATGCTTCTGGTTATGAGGCTTTGGGTTTAAAAGATGGCAAAGAATTAGATGAGGCTTTAAAAAGTGAGAAGCCTTGTTTAATAACCCTAGATATTATGCTTCCTAATGAAGATGGTATCTCTATTTTAAAGCGTCTTAAAAATGACGAAAGATACCATGATATCCCAATAATTATGGCTAGTGCCAAGGGTGAAGAATATGATAAGGTTATTGGATTAGACTTGGGTGCTGATGACTATTTGGCAAAGCCCTTTGGCATGATGGAGATGGTATCACGTATTAAGGCTGTTTTAAGAAGAAGTGAAGTGATTAATAAGAAACAAGAATTAAGAAATGGTCCTATTTATTTAAACAATATTAAGCATATAGTGACTGTGGATGGCAAAGAGATTGAATTAACGCTTAAGGAATATGAATTATTATTGTTGTTTATGAACAATATTGGCATTGTCTTTACAAGAGAACATTTATTAGCTTCTATTTGGGATAGCAATTTTGTAGGAGAGAGCAGAACCATTGATGTTCATGTAGGAACGCTACGTAATAAGTTAGGTAACTGTGGTTCTTGTATCAAGACATTAAGGGGTGTTGGTTACAAGATGGAGGCAATTTATGAAGAAAAAGATATTTAAGTCAACTTGTCTAGTTGGGATAATTACTTTAGTTTGTTCATTATTATTGATAATGAACGTTTTATATGAATATTTTACAAGTGTTCAATTAAGACAATTACAATTAGACACTACTTTTGCATCTACTGCCGTTGAAAGAGATGGCTTGGATTATTTAGATAATTTGGATAAGACTGAATGTCGTATTACTTGGATTTCCAAGGATGGTAAAGTCTTGTTTGATAATGAGGTTGATGCAGGCAAGCTTGAAAATCACCTAGAAAGAGAAGAAGTTAAACAGGCTATTGAAAAGGGTGAGGGCACAAGTATCCGTTATTCAAATACAATGTTATATAAGTCTTTATATAGTGCTCGTTTATTAAATGATGGTTCAATTATTAGAACATCTTTGTCTCAATCATCTATTTGGGCCATTGCGATCAGCATGATTCAACCATTATTAATTGTGATTTTGATTATGATTATTTTATCTTTCTATTTAGCTTATAGAATTTCTAATAGGGTAGTAGAACCTTTAAATGAGATTGATTTAGATCATCCAGAGACTTGTGAGACTTATGAGGAATTAGAGCCTCTTATGAATAGACTTACTTATCAACAGAAGCAGATTCATAATAAGGAAGAGGAGCTTAAACAGAAGCGTAATGAATTTATTACGGCAACCGAGAATTTAAATGAAGGCTTAGTACTATTGAATAAAGATGGTGTTATTCTTTCAATTAATGATTTTGCGTGTAAGTTATTAAACATTTCATCATATGCGGTAGGTAAGGACTTATTGTTGTTTAATAATTCGATTGAAGTTCAAGAATTGTTGAATAAGGCATCAGCTGGTAATAAGACTGAGATGGTAGTTCCTATTAAGGATAATGATTATGAATTCTATGCCAGTCCCATTGTGTCTAAGGAAAAGGTTAATGGTATTGCCTTGTTAATTATTGATATTTCAGAGAAAGAAAAGGCTGAACAAATGCGTAAAGAATTTACAGCCAATGTTTCTCATGAATTAAAGACACCACTTCAAAATATTTCGGGTTGTGCTGAATTATTGAGTAATGGTTTAGTTAAGAAAGAAGATATTACGAAGTTTTCTAATCAAATTTATAGTGAATCTAAGCGTTTAATGACCCTTATTGATGACATTATTAAGTTATCTTTCCTGGATGAAGACAATAATGATAGTGTTGATTATAAGGATGTTGATGTTTATAAGTTATGTGAAAGTGTAAATAATGATTTAGCTCTTGTAGCCAAGAATAGCGATGTTACTTTAAGTCTTAATGGTGAACATTTTATTACTAATTCTTCATCTAGACTTCTATATATGGTTATCTATAACTTGGTAGATAATGCGATTAAATATAATCGTCCAGGTGGTTATGTTGATGTTAGTGTATCTAATGAAGGTATCATCAAGGTCAAGGATAATGGCATTGGTATTCCTGAAGAATCGATAGACAGAATATTTGAACGATTCTATCGTGTAGATAAGTCTCATTCTAAAGAAGTTGGTGGTACTGGCTTGGGTTTATCCATTGTTAAGCATGCAGTGTTGACTCTTGGTGGTGATATTTCGCTAAAGTCTAAACTAAACAAGGGTAGTGAATTTACAATCGTTTTACCAAAAATTTAAATTTTACATTTACTTTACATTCCCTTTTTATATCTTTAACAAGGCTTTGTTAAAGTGAATATGGAAAGGGATTTTATTATGGATTTATTTGATGTATTAACTTTAATAGGAGGCCTTAGTTTATTCTTGTTTGGAATGAACATTATGGGTCAGGCACTTGAAAGAAAGGCAGGTAATAAGCTTAAGGATTTACTTGCGAAGATGACTAATAGTAAGTTTAAGGGCTTTTTAACTGGTCTTGTGATAACGACTGTTATTCAATCTTCTAGTGCAACTACTGTTATGGTTGTTGGTTTTGTGAATTCAGGTTTAATGACTCTAAGGCAGGCAATCAATGTCATTATGGGTGCTAATATTGGTACTACGATTACTTCTTGGATTTTGTCTCTAGGTGATATTGATGGTAGTAGTATCTTAATTACTTTATTAAAGCCTACATCTTTCACGCCAATCCTGGCACTAGTGGGAATAATCTTTTATATGTTTCTTAAGGATGATTCTAAGAAGGATATTGGTTCAATATTATTAGGCTTTGCGACATTGATGTTTGGCATGGATACCATGTCTAATGCCGTATCGGGTCTTGCGAATGTTCCTGGTTTCTCTAATTTGTTTATTTTGTTTACTAACCCATTATTGGGTGTTCTTGTTGGTGCTTTATTAACGGCTATTATTCAATCAAGTTCGGCTTCAGTTGGTATCTTGCAAGCCTTATCAAGTACAGGGCAAGTTACTTATGGGGCTGCGGTTCCTATTATTATGGGACAAAATATTGGTACTTGTGTTACTTGTTTATTATCTTCTATTGGCACTAATAAGAATGCTAGAAGAGCGGCAGTAGTGCATTTATTGTTTAATACGATTGGTACAGTAGTGATTCTAACTTTATTCTGTATTATTAAAACTTTTGTCTATATTCCTTTATTGAGTGAACAGGCTTCAATGTTTGGGATTGCATTAACTCATTCTATCTTTAATGTTTTATGTGTAATGATTCTGCTTCCAATGTCAGCTTTACTTGAAAAATTAGCGTTAAGAATTATTCCTGATGATAAGATAAAAGAAAAATATGATGAGCTTGATACTCGTTTGTTTGTTACACCAACCTTAGCTTTAGCACAAGCTAAGTCTAGTTTAAGTGATATGGCTGATACTTCAAGAAAGGCTATCACAATGGCTTTAAAGTCAGTTAATAATTATTCTGATAAGTTATATGAGGATATTCTTAAACAAGAAGACAAGAATGATAGATATGAGGATAAGATTGGTACTTATTTGGTAGATTTAAGTTCTAAGAATAATTTGAGTGAGAGTGAAAGTAAAGAGGTTTCTAAGATGTTGAAGATTATTGGAGACTTAGAGAGAATTGCCGATCATGCGATTAATATTGGTCAAGCTAGTAGGGAACTTAGGGATAAGAATTTGTCTTTGAGTGAGGATGCGATTAAGGAAATGGATAATATGCTTAATGCGGTTAAAGAGTGTGTTGATCTTTCTTTATTGGCATTTGAAAAGGATGATTTGGCTATTGCCCTAAAGGTACCACCGCTTGAAGAGGTTATTGATGAGCTTAAGGCCAAGCTTAGAGCCAATCATATTGATAGGGTTAAAAGAAGACAATGTTCAATTGAGGCTGGTTTTATTTGGTCAGACTTATTAACTAATTTAGAGAGAGTTGGTGATCATTGTAATAATATTGCGACCGACGTTATTGATGATTTAAATTATGATAATCGTTATTTCCATAAGACTAAAAGACATGCTTCTGATGATGAAGGGTATGATGCGTTATATAGAGATTATTCTTTGAAATATGGCAATTTAGTTTAAATTTTGAAATGTGCTTAAATTTGCGTAATTTCTATTATTTAAGTTAAAATAGTTTTATGGCAATACGTACAAATAAAGCAATTATAGAAACTTTTGAAGAAATGTTAGATGAGATGCCTTTTGAGAAGATTACGGTTTCTTCTTTGGCAAAAAGATGTGAGATCTCTCCTAATACATTCTACTATCACTATGAGGATATTTATGATCTTCTCGAGAAGTGGTTTGCGATTAAAAGGGAAGAGTGGACTGATTTGCATGATTGGAAGAAGTCTTTGAAGGGTATGGCTGATTCATGCCAGAGTCATAAGAAGAGGTTCTATCATATCTATAATTCTTTATCTCGTAATTATTTAGAGCGTATGATTTTTAGGTATGAGAAGGATGTTATCGCTGAATATTTTGATACTTCTTTAAATGGTAAAAATATTTCTGAAGAGAAGAAAAATGAAATTACTGATTTTATCTTGTTTGGTTTAACTGGCGCTTTCTTAAAATTTGTCTGGAATGATATGAATGATGATACAGATAAATTTGTTAATAGTATCGCTGATTTGATTGATGGTTATATAACTTATTCAGTTAAGAACTTATAAGGCCTTTGTGCCTTTTTGTTTTTGAGAAAAATGTAAAATAACCTAATGAGGAATAATATGGAATATATAAGGGTAACAAAAGAGAATATTGATAAGGAACATATCTGTTGTGCTATTTCTAGTAATAAGGATGTGCAGGTAATATCTAAGAAAGATTGGTTAAGAGATAGGTTTGATGATGGCTTGGTTTTTCTTAAAAGTGTTGAACGAGGTAAATGTTTCATTGAGTATATACCGGCTGAGAACGCATGGAATCCCATTGATGGAGATGGTTATATGTATATTGATTGTCTATGGGTAGCAGGTTCTTTTAAGGGACATGGTTATTCTAGTGAATTATTAGAATATTGTATAAATGATAGTAAAGAGAAGGGCAAGAAGGGTTTGTGTATTCTTTGTGCATCAAAGAAGAAACCTTTCTTGTCTGATCCTAAATTTTTAAAACATAAGGGTTTTATGCCTTGTGATGAGGCTGATAATGGTATTGAGCTTTGGTATCTACCTTTTGATGATATAAATGATAAGCCGAGGTTTAAAGAATGTGCTAAGCATCCTTATGTTGATGAAAAAGGCTATGTCTTATATTACACAAGTCAATGTCCCTTTAATGCTAAGTATGTACCGATGTTAGTGGATATTGCCAAAGAACATAATGTAGCTTTTAAGGCTATTCATATTACAACCAAGGAACAAGCTCAAAGCGTACCTACTCCAGTTACAACTTATGCCTTGTTTTGTGATGGTAAGTATCTTACTAATGAACAATTAAATAGTACAAAGTTTCTAAAAATGATTAAAGGTGTTGATTAACTCAACACCTTTCTTATCATTTCGAATAGTTCTGGTTTTAAAGAATCAATATCACCAGGGAAACCATCAATAATAGATGAGTAACTGATGGAACATAACATTGATAGTAGTGAATAGATACGTACTAGTATTTGATGTTCGCTGATATTTAACTCTTCAGCATATTCTTTAATATCTTCTCTAATGGTCTTCATTGGTTCTTCATCAGTAGTGCTGAATTCTTCTTCACTGATTGGCCAGATGAAGTCTTTTTTAATTACCAATAGAGTATCATGATCTTTTTTGAAGAATTCTAACAAGAAGTCCGCCATTTCAATTACTTTACTTACAAAGTCAGTGTCTGTGTCTTTAATCTTCTTATAGAAGTCATCTAATATCATATATGAGAACTTTTTAAGTAGTGCTCTTAAAATGTCTTCTTTGTCAGTGAAGTACAAGTAGAAGGTACCTTTGGCTATATTGGCTTTTTCACATATTTGGGCAATAGTTGTATTGGATACACCGTTTTTAGTGAATAGTTCATAGGCTGCATCTAGTAGTCTTTTTCTTTTTTCTTCTTTTTTTGTCGCAATAATTCCTGCCATGCCTATATTTTACACTTTATTAATCTTTTGGGAAGAGAAAAGAATAAATAAATGACTTTTGGTCATTTTTATGTTGACATTGATTTCTGTAAATGTATAATTATGGATGAAATGACCATTGGTCATTTATATTGTGGAGGTTTAATGAAGAAATTTGCTCATTATGTGGTTAAGTTTTATAAGCAGATTATCATCGTTTCTATTTTATTGTTGATACCTTCAGCAATAGGTGCTGTTTCAACAAGAATCAACTATGATATCTTGACCTATTTGCCAAGTGAACTTGATTCTATGGTTGGTGAACAATATCTAGAGAATGATTTCAATCTAGCTTCTAGTGCCATGATTACGGTTGAAAACATGCCCACTTCCAACTTGTTAGATTTAAAAGAGAGAATCGAAAATGTTGAGGGCGTAAATGAAGTATTCTGGTTATCTGATGTATTAGATGTAAGTGTATCTAAGGATATCTTACCTGATGATATTTATGATTTTATGTTCAATTCTGAAAAAGATGCGACGATGATGATTGTTAGGTTTGATGATACAGCGGCATCTAAGCCTACGATGAATGCGATTGCCAAGATTAAGACTATTTGCCAAAATGAAGCCTATATTGGTGGTATGTCGATTATTTTGCAAGATACTAAGGCTTTGGTCGATCAAGAGTTACCTATATATATTCTAATTGCGGTGGCTGCTTGTATTGTGGTCTTATGGCTTGGTTTAAAGTCAAATATTCTACCGTTCTTATTTATGATAGGCCTAGTGTTCCCAATTCTATATAACTTTGGCACTAATATTATCTTTGGGCAAATTTCTTATATTACTGAGGCTTTGGCTACAGTATTACAGCTTGGAGTAACTCTTGACTATTCAATTTTCTTGGTTAATAGATGGAGAGAAGAGAGAAAGCTTGTTGATAATGACTTTGATGCGATGGAGAATGCGATTGTGAATACTGGTACTTCAATATCAGCATCAAGTTTGACTACTGTTGCTGGTTTTATTGCCCTATGTTTCATGCGTTTAACATTAGGTAGAGATATTGGTCTAGTTATGGCGAAGGGTGTAATTCTTGGTGTACTTAGTACGATTACGATTCTTCCAGCTTTGATTCTTGCGTTTAGAGACAAGATTTGGAAGTGGGAACATAAGCCAATTATTCCAAAACTTGAGAAGGCATCTTATTTTGTGACAAAGAAGTATAAGACAGTTATGGTAATTTTCTTTGTAGTGTTTGCCTTGTTTGCGTTAGCTTATCCTAAGGTTGATAAATACTATACTTTAACCGATTCACTTCCTGATGATATGACTGGTAAGGTTGGTAATGAAAAGCTTAAGGAAGATTTCAATATGAATTCAAGTTATTTTGTCATCGTAGATGAAAATCTAAAGTCTGATGATGTTAAGAAGATGACTAAGGAAATAGAGAACTTGGATGGCATCACTTCTTGTTTAGCAGTTGAAAAGTTTATTGGTGGTGCTATTCCAAGTAGTACTTTACCAGATGTCTTGATGGATACTTTTGTGTCAAATGGTCATGAACTTATTATGATTAATTCAACTCTTAATGCGGGTACTGATGAAATTAATGAACAGATTGATACTTTAAATAGTATTGTGAAGAAATATGATCCAAGTGGTGTGGTTACAGGTGAAGCACCGATGACTAAGGATTTGATTGAGATTGCCAATGTCGATTTCAATAATGTTAACTGGATTTCTATTGCGTTTGTATTCATTATTATCGCAATAAGTCTTAAGTCGTTTACTTTGCCTATATTACTTGTTGCGGCTATTGAATCTGCAATCATCATCAATATGGGTACTTCTTATTTCACTGGTACAAGTCTTCCGTTTATCGCAAGTATTGTCATCGGTACTATTCAGCTTGGTGCGACAGTTGACTATGCGATACTTATGACTACACGTTTTAAGGAAGAAATGGTGAATGGACATAACAAGTATGAGGCAGCTCAGATTGCAGTTTACAACTGTTCTCAATCTATTTTGACTTCAGGTTTAACTTTCTTTGGAGCTACTGTTGGTGTGTCTTTCATTTCTAAGATGGAACTTTTACAAAGTATTTGTTTATTGATCGCAAGAGGTGCTTTGTATTCTATGTTGGTGATTATATTTGTGTTGCCTTGTTTCTTAATTGTATTCGAGGGTGTTATAAGCCATACGACAAAGGGATGGCCTAAAACTAAAAAGGAGAGCGTTTAAATGAAGAAAAATTCTAAAATCTTATGTGCAGCTTTATCTTGTCTTATGGTTTCAAATATGATGCTTCCAGTAAGTGCACAAGATGAAGTTGAGAAAAAAGAGAGTGTATATACTGTATTAAATACAGATGGATCTATTAAGTCGATTACTGTTTCTGATAATTTACATAGTGAGGGTGGTTTTAAGGATTACCAAGATAAGTCTAATCTAAAGGATGTGGTTAATCTTAAGTCAAATGATTCTGTTGTTAGTAATTCTAATGGTTATGTTTGGAATAGTGATGAAAAGGATATTTATTATCAGGGTACTTCTAAGGAAGAATTACCTTTAACTTTTAAGATTACTTATAAGTTAGATGGTAGTGAATATAAGGCTGAGGATTTGCTTGGTAAGAGTGGCCATTTGACTATTTCTATTAAGGTTAATAATAGTTCTAAGCAATCTTATTATGTAAAGGGAAGAACTTATAATCTAGCTACACCTTTTGTGACTGGTTTGACTGCGATGTTTGATGAAGATTCATTTAAGAATGTGACTGTCGATAATGGCACTGTTACTTCTGATTCTTCTCATAGTGTGGTAGTTGGTGTTATGGTGCCAGGGCTAAGAAATGGTTTAACTCAAGTTTTGGATGCTGATTTAATTCATAAATTAGATGATTTCTTAATTGATGATATTACTATTGAGGCTGATGTGACTGATTATGTTTCTCCAACTATTATGATGGCTGCAGCTACAAGTTCTGATGCCATTAAGGATGAATTTAGTGATGTAGATGGTGTTAGTTCAATCTTTGATAAGTTAGATGATTTAAAGGAAGCGACGAATGAATTAATTGATGGCAGTGATAGTTTATATGATGGTGCTGTTAAGTTGAATGATGGTGTTGGTACTTTAAAAGATGGTGCTAAGAAATTAAGTGATGGCGCTAATCATTTATATAAGGGTGCAACTGATTTATCAAATGGCGCAAGCACTTTATATGCTGGTTTAAATACTTTATCTAGTAATAGTAGCGCTATCGCTGATGGTGTTAAGCAAGTAGCTGATGGTATCTTAAGTACTGTAAATCAAGGTTTAGTTGCTCAAGGTTTAGGCGAAGTAAATTGGGATAATTACGGCGATAAGTTTGCGGAATACTTAAATGTTAGTGATGAACAGATTGCTGCTGCTAAACAAATTATCATGGCAAGTGCTAATGTTGATGAGGCTACTGCTAATATCTTGATTTATATGGCAGCAACTGATACTAGTGATAAGGCTTTTGAGGATAAGATTGCGAGTGCTGGTGCAACTTTAACTAAGGCTAATACAATTAAGAATTCTAGTGCTTTTGTGGATGCGAATACTATTGGCTTAGATGATGCAAGAGTACAACAAGTATTGACTGCAATTAAGACGCAAATGGCAAATAGTCCAAGTAGCGAAGGTTTAGATACTGTTTATGCAGGTGTTGTGGCTAAGGTTGCTGGTGCAACTGGTGTTGATGAGACTAAGGCTGGAATTATCTTAGCTTATGCATGTGAAAATCCAGTTAGTGAGGATGTATTAGGTGCTGCCAATATTACTAATGCAGCTA
The DNA here is from genome assembly GCA_022776215.1 of Solobacterium sp. Classification (GTDB taxonomy): domain Bacteria; phylum Bacillota_I; class Bacilli_A; order Erysipelotrichales; family Erysipelotrichaceae; genus Colivicinus. The sequence continues at coordinate 11,821 of JALFIR010000028.1, forward strand.
CTAATGTAATGGGTGGAAGTATGCCAAGTGGTGCTAGTGATCCTAGAAATGATGAAGCTGTAGTTAGAGTGTTAAAGGGCGTATATGCATCTACTGTAATGGCAACTGATAATACAAGTGTATATGAGGCTATCATCAATACTTTGGTAAGTAGTGGTGTTGATGAAGCTAGTGCTCCTCTTGTGTTTAACTATGGTGTTACAAGTCATGAAGGATATGATGTGTCAAAGGATACACCTACTGCTTTCTTTAGTGAAAATAGTAATGACTTAGCTTTCTTAAGTAATGTACAAACAATCATTACTAAGGCAAATAGTGAGGATGGCCAAAAGTTGGTTAAGGCTACACTTAGTGAAGTTGTTTCAAAGAAGACTGATGCTGTTTTGACTCCAGTATTAACTCAATTAAATCAAATTAATGCGTTAGTACAAGGTGTTAAGACTTATACAGATGGTGTTAATAGCGCATGTGTTGGTGCTAAGGCTTTAGCTGAGGGTGCTTTAAAATTAAATGACGGTACTAAGACTTTAAAAGATGGTGTTGATACTTTAAATAGTGGTGTTAATGATCTAAAGGAAGGTTCTAATAAGTTGGCTGATGGTGCTAAGTCATTAAAAGAAGGCATGATTAAGTATAATGATGAGGGCATTTCTAAGTTGACTGAAAGTTCTAGAATCACATCTCTTGAAAATGCTTATGACTTGTTAGAGACAATGCCTAATGATAAGAATAATTATAATAATTATTCTGGCATTAGCGATGATGCTGAAGGAACAATTAAGTTTGTGTTCAAGGTAGAGACTCCTAAGAATGCTAAGACAGTAAATGATGAAACTGTTGTAGCTGAGAAGACTACTTTCTGGCAAAGAGTTGTAAATTTATTTAAGTTCTAATAAAACTATCTATTCATAAAGCACAAAAGACGGGTAACCGTCTTTTGTCATTTCTTGAGTAATTTCTTATAAGATAAGTCTATCGCAAAAGCTCCAAGTGGGGCGGTTAAGATGATGGCAAGTACCGCAACTGTTAAAACAGTATCACCACAACTTAGTCCCAACGATAGTGGTATACCACCAATGGCAGCTTGTACGGTAGCCTTTGGAGTATAGGCTAACATCGTGAATAGTTTTTCTTTATTGTTTAGTTTAGTTTTAAGTAAACAAATAAAGACGCCAAGCATTCTAAATATTAAAGCTAATATGATAAGTAATAAGGCTTTAAAGCCCACATGGCTTAGATAGTTAATATTAACTGTAGCACCTACTAGTACAAACAAGAAGACCTCAGCTCCTACCCATAACTTTCCATATTTAATGGATAATCTTTTGGCCACTACTTCTCTGTTCTTTTTAAGTCCAACCCCAATAAACATAATTGAGATTAAACTTGAGAAGGTGATTGAAGTAGTTAATGAATCTTCTAATACTACAAGTAATAAAGAGATACTTAGGATTATTAATACTTTGGATGTATCTCTTATATGAATGTTTTTAAAAAAGAAAGCTAATACATATCCTAATAAAAGTCCTATAAGGATACCTAAGAAAATAGATATAGGAATATTGATGAAGCTCATAATATTAGCACCTTGTCCTTGTTCCATGCCAATAAATGTCGAGAACAAGACAATGACATAGACATCATCTACTGAGGCTCCTGCTAGGATTAGATCGGGTATGCCTTTATATCCCTCATCCATCAGTTTGACCATTCTAGGTACTACTACGGCAGGGGATACAGCTGCTAGTACTGAGCCTAGGATTAGGGATTCTAATGGGCTCGAATCTAAAAGCGTGGGTGCTAGTAATAAGACAGCCAACAATTCAAATGTTGCGGGTAGAAAGCACATTAAGATGGCGGGTCTACCAAGTTTTCTTAAAGCTGATAAGTCTAGTCCTAAACCAGCTCTTGTTAAGATGATGATAAGAGCTATTTTTCTTAGATCACCTGATATAGCTAAAATATTAGGGTCTAACAGGTTTAAGACATAGGGACCAAGTATTATTCCTGTAAGTAACATGCCAATAAGGCTTGGCAGTTTTAGTTTTTGGCAGATATATCCTAGGGACATACCTAATAACAATATTAATGATATGCTTAACAACATGTATGTAATATCTCTCTTATGATTTGTTTGTCGTACATCATTTCTTTTAATGTGTTGACATCGTCTATTTCTTTATCAATATTGTCAAAGTATTTTCTTACTTTGTTCATTAAAGGAAGATATTCCTTGTTTAGTTTAATAGTAGTGTTTTGGTAAGTTTCCTTATAGTAAAGATAAATATAAGTTTTAATAATTGATAAACAAGAATTTTCAATCCAGAACTTACAAGTATCAAAGTCTGGTAAGTATTGTTCAAGTAGTTTAGTAATTATTTCTCTACCGTCTTCATTGTTTTGGTAGATGTCTATATAGGTGAAATCAAATTGTTTAATGAAGTCTTCTCTGAAGTAGTCAAAGGCGTCACCGTTGATTATTTTGATTGGCTTGTTTGGAAATTTGTCTTTGATTAAGTCAAATAGTTCAATTACTTCTTTTTCTCTTTCGATTACGGTAATTGATTCTACTTTTTCATTAAGCAGTGCCATATAAACAAAATAACCAATGCCTAGTCCAAAGGTTAAAACCTTACCATGTGCCATCTTGGCATAGGGGTCATTGGTTCTAAATTCTGATATTGATGCCATCATCCATTCTTTGTCTTTTTGTTTAAGAAAGGGTATTTCTACATTATCCCTATAGGCTCTTAGGGTCATATAGTCTTTTAGTTCTTTATCTTTATCATCTTGGATTTCATCAATATTAAATAAATAGCCTTTTTCTATAGTTACTGTTTCATAGCTGAAGCCTTTTTGGTTACAGTTTTTAAAGTCAATGTTTTTAAGGTAGGGATTATTGATATATTCTTCCTTATTTATAAATAAAGAATCAATTTTATCTTGTTCCCCACTGGCTATTATTTCTTTAATAGCTTCTTTTTCTACATTTGGTTCTACGTATCCATCTAGGTAATCGTTTTGGTAATTTGCGTCAATGTTTGTTTGTAAGCGTTTTAGGTAGCTTCTAATTTCCTTTGTTTGTTTAATTCTCATATTTCTATTGTAGAATGTTTTGGGAGGATTTTTATGTTTAGTGCAACTTTAAATCAAATGCTTTTTTTATTTTGTTGTATATTGGTTGGTTTTTTCTTAAAGAAAAAGAATCTTTTGGGCAACAATTGTGAGAGTGTTATTTCTAAATTAGAAAATTTAATTTTAATTCCTTGTCTATTGATGCAGTCATTTTATACAAACTGTACTCTTGATAGTTTGAAGAATAATGCAGAATTATTGTTCTATGGACTTGGTTTTGTCTTATTACAAGTATTATTGGCTTATATTCTTGCGCCTATTTTTAAGCCTACTGCAGATGAAAAGGGTATTTTTGTGTATTCTTTGTCTGTTGTTAATTTCTCTTTCATGGGAAATTCATTGGTGGCTTCTTTGTTTGGTGCTGAGATGTTATATAAATATTTAATTTTCTCTATGCCTCTTAATGTTTTGGCTTTCTCTATTGGCTATATGTGGTTGTCTGGTGAAAGCTTTAGTTTTAAGAAGCTATTGAATCCAATTATGATTTCTATGACTATTGGTATTGTCATTGGTTTAACTGGAATCGAGCTTCCAATCTTTATTAAACAAAGTATTTCAAGTTTAGCTAATTGTTTCTCACCTTTGGCGATGATTCTTACAGGTTTAGTAATTGGTGGTTATGATATTAAGAGTCTATTGAAGAATAAGAGAGTTTATTTATTAACTTTAGTTAGATGTATCTTATTGCCTTTGGTGTTATTGAGCGTTGTTAAGTTTATTGGCTTAAGACAAGAAATTATTACATTATTAGTATTTATTTGTGCAATGCCTCTTGGTTTGAATACAATTGTTGTACCTAGTGCTTTTGGCAAGGATACAACTCTCGGTGCTAGTATGGCTTTGATTTCTAATATTTTAGGTTTAATTAGTGTTCCTTTGTTTTTATTCATGTTTGTGGTCTGACTACTCCCAATGACTAAAGTCACGGGGCTCTAGCCTACATCGGTTTCTGTAATTCTACTAGGAATTATCACTAGCCGATTTCACCTAGATCGAATATCCTATCTTGCTAGAAGATGCACATCATTAACTAACGCCTGTATTTAATAAATACATTTGTCGTTATATGCTTTTGAATATTCTATTAAGCCGTTTAGTCAGACGGCTTTTTAACACTTTTAATGTATATACCAGCTAAGCTGCTTGTTATCTTTTAATCTTTGTATCTCATTGTCTTGAAGCTTCTTAAAGGTATTAAAATCATCATAACAGCTTACTTCATCTATTGTTTCTAAATCATCATTTGTATGAGCTATGATATAAGCACTCAATAAATCTCTTTGAACTATTATTCCCTCATTTAATTCAATTAATCTATCCTTTAATTGTTTCTTTTTATATGTTCTATCTATTGGATTATATTGACTGGCTTTTACTTTATAGGTGTAGATTTCGCCCCAACTGGCCATCCTTTTCGCTAACTGATGGCGATTAGTTTCGCTTCAATTGGTTATTGATTTCGGTTAAAATTGGCTATGTTTTATTGATAATAATCAAAATCTCCTTTTATAGGCTGTATAGTTA
>JALFIR010000033.1:0-3204 GCA_022776215.1 Solobacterium sp.
ATAGAAACCTGTTCCCAAGAATCTCGTCACTTCAGTGATGAGAGCTAACTATATAAAATTCAAGTATTTTTTATGAAAAAGTTTGAAAATATAAAATAACTAGATTTTTTAGTTAGATTTAAATCGATCTTTGAAAATGTGAATATTGGATTAAATTTAGGCATGACGAAAAGAACTTTTAAAATGTAATTTTTTAAAAGTTTAGATGCTTTAGATGTATTTGTCTTATCTTAATAATGCAGGATTAAATGATTGTCCTGTTTCTAGTAAATGATAAATGATTCTAAGCAGCTTTCTAATGCAGTGACCTTGAGCACAACGGTGTCCTTTACCTTGAGATATCTTCAATCGATAGTATTTCTTGAATACAGGATTATTGTTAATTACAGGCAGTATGATTTGATACAAAGTCTTTCTAAGATACTTAGATCCCTTCTTGGTTATGCCAGTATGTTGGGCGTTGTATTGACTCGATTCATAGTGATATGGTGCTACTCCTGCAAATTTAATGATCTGAGAAGGCTTAGAATAATTGCCAATATCTCCTAATTCGGCTAAAATAGAAGTACCAGAGAAATGAGAAATCCCTGGAATGCTTAGGATAGGAGAGTTGTTTGTGATTGAGAACTCTTCTATTTTTTTATCTATTTCAGCGATTTGCTCTTTAATAAGCGTGATTTGGCTTACCAAGTGTTTGATCTGTATAGTTTCAACTTCAGAAGAGATTCCGATAGAATTCTTTGCACATTCTTTTAATTTTTCAGGAGTCAATGAAATGCGGCCGCCTCTACCTTTGATTTCAAAACATTTACGAATTGTACGAATATCTGTAGAAGCGATAGCTTCAGCACTGCCAAACGTTTTAAGAAGATTCATGTAAACAACACCATATTTAGAACCGAACAAGGTATTGAATTCAGGGAAAACAAGATCAATTGATTTCTGTAGTCGATTACAGTATATATTGAGTTCTTCCTTTAGATTATGGTGATGACGAGTCAATTGTCTTTGTTCGTATAAATCAAAACGGTCAACTTTAGTAATACGATACTGTTTCTTACGTTCAGGAGTATCGAGGACATTACAAATAGTGATTGTATCTAGTTTGTCATTCTTAGTAATGCCACCTTCCATCTTGCGTGTAAAATCAGTGGTTTTAGGGTTGATCAAGGCAACAGTATATCCGTTGCTAAGAAGAAATTTAAGAAGAGCAACATGGTAATGTCCTGTGTCTTCCATACCTAACAGAATTGATTTTTTAGAATACGGTTTAAGAGAGTTGATCAGAAAGTCAAATCCTTCTTTGTTGTTAGAAAAAGAAGAAGGTGTAACATTGAGTTCACCAGTTTCTTTGTCCATGACACAAAAATGATGACTGTTCTTACCAATATCGATACCAACTAATTTCATAAATAAACATCCTTTCTTGATTAAAATTTGTGAAAGTGGTTATCCACAACACTTAGACCACAAAACCTGGTTCAAAATACGAATTCAAAGACTCATCTAACTAATCATTGTTTTGGAATAAGGTGTGGTAAGAACCTCTCAGAAGTAGTCGAGCTACAGGTACAAGATATACAAATCCACATTCACATATTCAATTTTACAAATTAACAAAACCGTCTTCAACCACGGTTATCAAAGGTTGAAAGAAAGGAGAAGTATATTGTAGATGACCAGTTAGATGGGTCAATTACAATATACCAGGTTCAATCAGGTATTTAAAATCACCAAAGAAATATCGAATGATGGAGGATTAAGATGAAAAGGGCAGTTGAAGAAATATTAAAATTTAATGAGGAAAGAGATTGGGATCAATTTCATAATCCAGAAAATCTCGCAAAATCCATTAGTATTGAGGCAGGAGAATTGTTGGAATGCTTTCAATGGAATAATGAATATGATAAGCAACATGTTTGTGAAGAATTGGCAGATGTGATGAATTATTGTATTTTAATGGCCAACAAACTAGGTGTGGATATGGAAGAGATTTTGTTGATGAAATTAGAACAAAATAAAAAGAAATATCCGGTAGAAAAGTGTAAAGCATCTTCTAAAAAGTACACAGAACTGATAAAATAAGGGTATGTTAGATGTCGAGCGATTACAATTCTTAGATTTATATAGTTTTGAACTACGATTGGATTATTTTGAGAAGATTCTAGAATTTACAAGTTCTTCTTATTCCTTTTATTGGTTAGAGGCTGTGTTAAATTTAATGATTTATAGGGATACAATTGAATTTGATGAAATCTTAGACGAAATGATTTCTTTAGCCTATGACGATGTGGTAGAAAAAGGGTATCACTTGGGTCCGTTGATTCATCAAAAGCGTACAAATGCATTGGAAAATGCGATTTTAAGCATCCAAAAGTACTTGCCTGAAAATTGCTCGAAACAAGAAATTATTATTTGTGTGAAACAACATGATGAAGCTTTAAAGGAATATAAGAAACTATTGATCATGCAGACACCGTATCGTTTGTTATCGAGTTTTTTGGTGGATGTAGGTGGTAATGATCCAATTTGGAATCGGCCTAAGGATATTATAGAAACAATTAAAGATTATAATGAAAAATATAGACTTCCATATATTATTGAAAATGACAGGGGCCTTAAAAGAAGAGTTATTGTTCAACCAGAATGGAGAGATTTCTTAATGACTAATTATCGTGTCATTATGGAATGGGTTCATGATGAAAAAATCAAGTATCTAGAAAAGCGTAAGATTGAAGAGAGTGCATCTTAGGATGTGCTTTTTCTTTTGGTTAAAATAAAAAAGCCTATTGCTAGACTTATTTTTGTTTGTGTTTTAAATACATGGCGTAAATAAATTTGGCGATTCCAATCGCAATAAAAAATATCCCTAATTTTTCTAACATTATAAAGATTAGTCCTTTCTATGTATATGTACTACATTTACCAATCTCTGTATCTTAAGTACATAGCGTAAAGTAATTTCATGAATGCACTAAGTACTAAAAGTCTTCCTAAGAGTTCTAACATTATATCAATGCATATCCTTTCTGTTCTTCATATATATTACACTTTTTGTATGAAATTGAAAAACAAGAATTTTGAAATAAGTGCATATAAAAAGTAAATCTCTAATATAAAAATAATAAAAACTCCTTTATGTAAAGGAGTAATTGATAAATGGTAGCGCGTACGGGATTCGAACCCGTGATACAGCCTTGAGAG